>CAYFTY010000549.1:0-3880 GCA_964346045.1 uncultured Bradymonadales bacterium
GGGTAGATCGAAACATCGATCCTCTGCCACGTTTCGACGCGTGGACGGTCGAAGAGCGTGCGCCCGCCGAAAAGGTCGATGGATGGCAGGTCTCGATGATCGAGACGATCCTCGAGCGCGAGAAAGCCCTGACGAGTTTCGAGACGGCGACTCTGCTTGCCGCTGCAACCCGCGCTGCGGGCATCCCTGCGCGCCTCGCCGTCGGCTTCCAGAGACTCGATGATGGCAATGCGACCATCGTTCCACATGTCTGGGTGCAATACTTCGACGGACGGTATTTTGACGACGTCGATCCGTATCGAGCGACACTTTTGCCCGGCCTCGCACAGGTGCAAGTGACCCGTTTCGACGGCCTTATATCACGGGCCGATCTGCTCGTACTCGAATCGATCGAGGTGGCCTACGAACGCGACGCCGAGCGTGCTCGCGACTCTGCTGATTTCGACTAGGTATCAACGTGACCGAGAATCGCCCCATCGTCGTTCTGGATTCGCTCGTCAAACGTTACGGCCAATTTACCGCCGTGGATCATATCGATCTCGATGTGACTCCCGGGCAGGTCTTTGGCGTGCTCGGGCCGAACGGCGCCGGGAAGACGACTACGCTGCGGATGATCACAGGCCTGCTTCAGCCTTCGGATGGCTCGATCACCATCGACGGGCATCGCACCGACCGAGAGCCCGTCGAAGCCAAACAGATCACGGGGTTCATTCCTGATCGCCCGTATGTCTACGACAAGCTTACGGCGTGGGAGTACCTGAATTTCATCGGGGGGCTCTATCAGGTGCCCTCGGCGCGCATCGCCAAGCGGATTCGTGAATTGCTCGAACTCTTCGAGCTCGGTGAATGGGCGGATAGCCTGATCGAGAGCTTTTCGCATGGGATGAAGCAGCGACTGGTGTTCGCCGGGGCGCTTTTGCCTGAGCCAAAGCTTCTGGTCGTCGACGAGCCCATGGTCGGTCTCGACCCCAAGGGACATCGATTGATCAAGAACCTCTTCCGCCGTCTGACCGAACGCGACGGGATGACCATCTTATTATCGACCCATACTCTCGAGGTCGCCGAAGAAGTCTGCGATCAGATCGCGATCATCAATCACGGTCGGATCATCGCACGCGGAACGTTGACCGAATTGCGCATGGAGTCAGGGGCTGCCGAAGGCTCGCTCGAAGAGGTCTTCTTGAAGCTCACCCAGGAAACCGAAGAGGAGCGGGCCGAGAAGGTTCAGCAGCGTTTCTCCGGGGGGGCTGACGTTCCTTTTCGCGACGATCATGCCGAAGCCGACGATCAGGGAGCGGCATGACGCTCAAACTTCTCGGCATCAAATTCAACATGCTGATGGGCAGCATGCGAAGCGACCAGGAGGGGCGGCTGCGGGTTCCTGCGTTCACAGCGCTCAGTGCCATTTTCTGGGTGATGCTCTTCATGGCGAGTCGCCGCATCGTCTCGGAAGCGCTCTTGATCGAGCCCGTCGGTGAGTTGCTGGTCCAGAAACTTCTCTCGATTGCATTCCTGGCCTTCCTCGGGCTCCTCATATTCTCGAATATCGTCACGGTGTTCAGCTCGTTCTACCTCGCCGACGAGCTCGAGTTCTTGATGAGCAAACCAATCCCGAAAGACTCGCTCTTTTCGGCTCGCTTCATCGAATCACTGGCCCAATCTTCGTGGGTGATCTTCATTTTCGGCCTGCCGATCTTCATCGCCGCTGGCGTTGGGGTGGGTGCGCCCATGGCGTATTACGTCGCGCTGATCCTGGTGCTTATTCCGTTTGTGGCGATCCCGACGGTGATGGCGTCGCTGCTCGGATTGATGATCACCAACATTCTGGCGGCGAACCGCACGCGCGATGCCATGCTATTTCTGGGAGTGGCCGGCTTCGTGCTGCTCTTTGTCGTGATTCGAGCCATCCGGCCCGAGCGCTTGCTGAATCCGGACAGCTTCGAGTCGATCGGTGAGATGTTGGACCTTCTCTCGACCCCGACGACGGCGTATCTGCCCAGTGACTGGGCGATGAATATCCTCGTTCCGATTCTCTACGGGCGCTCGGCGGTCGATTACTGGTCGCTCGCGCTGCTCGTGACGACCCCACTCGCCTTTTATTTCGTGTCCGCGTGGCTGCACCGACCTTTTTATTACCGCGGCTACTCCAAGGCCCAGGAGGGCCGGCATGGTCGCAGCGTCATCACGATCGTGCGCGACTGGATCTACCGACGCACCACCACGGTTCGGCAGACGCTCGACGAGCGGCTCGCGTCGCTCGAAAAAGACGGATCGAAGACGGCTACGCCGCTTCGGCAACTCATTCGTAAAGACCAGAAGATCTTTGTGCGAGACGCCAGCCAGTGGTCCCAGATCCTGGTGGTGGTCGCGATCATCGTGATCTATCTGGTGAACTATAAATACTTCGAGATCGCGGCCGACGAGCGTCTTCTGGGAGACGTCGGGCTCTACTTCTTCAATCTGGCCGCATGCGGATTTGTGGTCGTGGCGCTCTCGGGGCGATTTCTCTTTCCGACCGTCTCGATCGAGGGCCGCAGCTTCTGGCTGATCTTACAGTCGCCGATCTCGCTCGAGCGATTCCTGATCGGAAAGTGGCTCGGTGGGGTGCTGCCGGTCGTTCTGGTCGGTCAGGGCTTGATCTGGGCATCGAATCTTCTGGTGTTGCAGAACATCGTATACAGCGTAATCGCGAGCCTCGTCATTCTGTTGGTCACCGGCGGTGTCGCGGCCATGGCGGTTGGCCTCGGGGCTGTGTACCCGCAATTTCACAACCCCAACGCGGCCAAGATCGCCTCGAGTTTTGGAGCCGTGATCTACATGATCCTCGGGATGTTTCTGGTACTCGCGGTACTGGTCGGAACGTTTCGAGTCACCTTGTATCTGGGCTCGGCTTTCGAAGGAGAAGCTTCGGGGGCCATCGCCAGTTACAACTATGTATCGACCGTCGTGGGTCTGCTTTTACCCGCGATCGCGGCAGCTCTTTTCATCAAGCTCGGCGCCCTTTCGTTGAGGCGCCGACTCTGAGCATGACGAACAAAAAACAAACTCCATGGGGTTTCGCGGCGCTGGGGCTTGTCGTCCTGGTGGTGTCGGCAGCGTACGCAATCGCCGCAGCGCCCGGCGGCGACTACTGGTGGCATGTTACGATGGGTCGGCTCGCCGACACGTATGTCGCTGTGCCTTCGCATAACTTCTTGCTCTACACCCAGCCGCTCGAGGCATCGGCGCGCAGTGTCGGCTGGCTCAGCCAGTGGTGGCTCTACGAGCTACATGAGATCGGCGGGCTTTTTGCCGCCCACTACGCGCGCACCATTCTGGTGGCCGTCATCGCTGCCGTCTCGGCTTTCTACGCGCTCTGGCGAAACGAGATGCGCGCTGAGAGTGTGTTTCCGACGCTTCTGGCGGTGATCGCGTTCACGATTCCTTTCGCCGAACTCGGCCCCCATCTCTTTGGCGCTGTGCTGGCGGCCGTCACGGTCATACTGGGTTTTGCGCTGCACCGCGGTGAGCTTCACGTCGCTTTCGCCATACCGCTGGTGGTGCTTCCGATATTCTGGGTGCATATCGACACGACGTTCTTCTTTCCTGCGATTGTCACGCTGGCGTTTGGCATTTTCGGGCGCGATTCGGCGCTCTCGCGACCGATATGGTTCGGTCTGGCGGTTACCTGCCTCGGCACGACGTTGATCAATCCGGGCATCTGGGCACCGTGGGAATCGCTGGTCTTCGAGGTGGCCGAGCTCGACTTTGCGCTCGAGGGCTCTGAGATCCTGAGGTCGTTGGTGGCGGTGGCAGCGCTTCTCGTCGTATCGGCCTATGCCGCGCGTTCCGACGAACCCGATGCGTCTTCATTCGCACTCTTGACCTTTGTGATGAGCTG
>CAYFTY010000550.1:0-3878 GCA_964346045.1 uncultured Bradymonadales bacterium
TGATTCAGGCGCCGATCATTGCGCTTTTGCTCGATCTGGTCTTCGTGGCCGAGACGGGCGGCGTGATGAGTCGGCTGCAATATGCGCCCTACGCACTCTTTTTGCTGGTGATCTCGGCGATCTGGTTTGGCTGCTCGAACGCGGCCCGCGAGATCGTCAGTGAGCAGGCAATCTATCGGCGAGAGCGCATGGTGAACCTCTCGATCGCTGCCTACGTCTTCAGCAAATTCACCGTTCTGGGACTTCTCTGTCTTCTACAGTGCGTCGTGCTTCTGGCCGGCACGTACTTCGTACTCGATTTCTGGGGTAATCCCTTTTATCACCTCGGGATTCTCTGGGTCGCTTCGATGGTCGGGGTCGGCATGGGGCTCTTGCTATCGTCGGTCGTGCGCACCACCGAGGCAGCGATGGCCATGGTCCCACTTCTCTTGATTCCCCAGGTTATTCTGGGCGGTGCGATCATGCCCATCGACCAGATGAACACTCCGACCTGGCTCGTCTCACATACCACAGTGAGCCGTTGGGCATTCGAGGGAGCGCTGCAGTCCGAACACCTCGCCGATGCCTACGAAATCTCGGCCGATGAAATGCCCGCGCCGCTGGCGCCAGGGCTTCCAGCTCCGCCACCTCCGCCCAATCCACTCGACCGGTTCATGGGTGATTCTGAAACGGCGCTCGGCGTCGATTACGGCGTGCTCGGGGGCATGTGGTTCTTTCTGGTGATCTGTGTGGCGATTGCGTTGCGGCTGCGAGAGTGAAGTTCTGCGAGTCGCTGATGCTCGCGTTGAGCCGCGAGCATCAACCCGAGGCCTTCGGCGCTTCCGAAGAACGTTCTGGCTCGAGAACCAGCAGGTTGGGTCTCGATGGTGACTTCGGCGCTCTTTCGACAAAACGCAGCTGCATACTCGCCCCCCCGAGTTCAGAATCACCGATGATGAGTTCTGCACCGTGCTCGTCGGCGCAATATGCGACCGAAAAGAGTCCCAGACCGGTGCCCGACTCTTTGCTGGTATGAAACGGCTCGAATATCTCCTGGCGGCGCTCGGGAGCAATGCCCGGACCGTCATCTTCGACCGTGAGTACGCGTGCGCGCTCTTCGTCTCGTACCGAGACCCGGATTCGCCCACCTGGCTTAGTTGCATCCCCCGCGTTGAGCATGAGATTGATCACGGCGTGACGGATCAGATGGGGATGAACATCAGGGTCTTCGCTCGTTTCGATCTCGAGTTCGAGCTTTCGGCCGCGCAATTTCGAATGCGTGGCAATCAACTGGAATGCATCCCTGACCGTATCCGAAAGGGGCTCATATGCCTTGCTTTCGACGGTTTGCTCTTTGGCTGTCGAGCGGAATCTGTCGTTCAAGAGCAGGAGTTCGCCGGTGGCTTCGTACACGTCTGTGAGCGCTTCACGTGAGTCGATGGGTATCCCCGGATCTTCGAGAACGAGTTGCAGGTTGGCTCGAACGACGCCGACCAGATTGTTGACATCATGCGCCATCGAGGCCGCGAGTGTACCTGCCACCACACAGCGCTCGGCAGTCAACATCGACTCTCGATCTCGCTGAAGTCGTTCGGTCTGGTCGTGAATCCGTCGGAAGAGTGCCGTCGTAAGAAGGAAGAGTCCGATCGAGACGGTCGCGACGTAGGCGATCCCTTTGATCGATTGGATCTGCGCGAGCTCTTGTTGATTGGACGCGAGCTGGATCGCGAGCTGGTCGGAGGTCAGGATGTAGACCACCGAGCAAACGAGAAATGATCCCGCAATCACAAGTGCCGCATGTAGAGGCCGCATCGTACCTCCCATTCGGGAACGCGTGGCGTGAGACTATCGCCAAGACTTGTCCGTGGCAAACGTGACTTTCTGTTGACTCGCTCTCAAAGCGGCGATCGCAGCCCACACCATCTTTGCTCGAAGCGACCGAAATCGTCCAGAGACGTTCGAGTACTATTTGAGCAGGAGTTTCTCACCGGGTTTGTCGCGCCCGTTGGCCCGAACTTCCTCGGCCCATGTGACCCAGATATCATCCCCCGCCTCGTCGGGATGTTTGGTCCGATTGTGGGCGAGCCGCGTGGTCCGGTGGATCTTCAGCCCGAGTGGAAAGGTCGAACGCGGCTCGAAATTACCGGCCCGCACGCCCGCTCCCAGGTCTTCCGAACGGTTCCTGGAGATCGTGCAATTTCTGGTCTGAAAGATGAAAGGCAGCTTGAAATCATGATAGCTCACGAGAGCTTCGACCTCTTCGCTGGGCTCGGTGATGATGAAGACTCCGCCCCCGTACGAGTGCGCCGAATTATCGCGTAAAACGCAGCCCTCGCCAATGCGCACCGAGGCGTTGATGGCGGCGATCGCTCCTCCATTTTCAGCCCCGGAGTTCTCACGAAGCTCGGTCTCTTTGAGGATCACCTCGGCCCCGTTATGAAGCGAAATCGCCGCCCCGGTCGAACGTCTGTCGGTGACTGAGTTCTTCTGCAGTGACGTCTGTCCCAGTTGTGTCACCGCGAGCCCGACGGCTACGAGCGCTCCGCCGGCAAAGACGGCTCGATTGCGTTCGAATTCGGCGCCATCGATCTTGAGGGTGGCTTCGGCGGCTTGCCAGCCATTGACGACGACTGCTCCGCCGATGCGAGCCTGGTTCTTCTTGAAGCGGACCGCGTGTTCGTCATCGCCGCTGAAGACACTTTTCGTATCGAAGAGCGCCACGGCGCCGCCCGCAAAGCTCGCTTTATTCTGTACGAATTCCGATGCCGAGACCTTCATCTTGACGCTGCGGCACCACATCGCACCACCGCAGCCTCTTGCGTTCTGCAGCGCATTGAGCTCGAGCTGGCGTGGATGCCCCTCAGGAGCATTTTCGACCGCGGCCGCGTTATTCGAAAGTCGCGTGCGCCGCATCATGAACGGGCCGCGTGCTTCGTCCAGATAGATACCACCTCCGACACGCGCGCGGTTGCGTTGAATCATGCTGTCGCGAATGGTCACGGCGCTTTGGACCGCGTAGATTCCACCTCCGTGTGATGCCGAGTTCCCGATGATGCGTGAACCGACGATGTTGACGCCATTTCCGGGCATTTCGGCGCCGGCATTCTCGAGACGAATCCCTCCCCGCGTAAATCCTTCGACGACGCAGTTGAAGATCATCAGCCGGGCCGATCCCTCGGCGACGATCCCGACCTGAGCTACGTTTTCGCGGCCCACGATATGACAGCCGTAGATGCCCTGATTCTGGCCTGTGCGAAAGCGAATGGCGAATTTCTGATCCGGCCGAGGCAAGATCGTGACGCGGTCAGGGTGGTTCACCTCTTGATTGGTCAGCCACGTGAGCCGCTGCGTTGCCTGACCCTCTGCAGGCAAACGATGGTTGACGATCACGACCCGATCGGGAATCTCGACGCTCGTTTGATAGACGCCCGGAGCAAGTCTGATCTGGACTCCCGCAAGATCTTTGACCACGCGTTCGCTCGCCATTTTCATCGCCGCAGCCAGTGATTTGAAAGGCCTCCCGGGGTTGTTCAGGGGGTCGATGCCCGGTGTGATTTCATCGGTCGCGGCTTTGGAGCCCGGGTCGACGTAAATCACCGGTTTGTCGGCGTAATGAGGCGGACAGTAGAAACCCTGAATCTGCGAAGATGGTTTATCTTCTTCTTCTTCGCGTTCCTCTCGCTCTAGCTCTTGTTCACGGTGCTCTGCGACGAATTTCATCAGCGATTCTTCGTCTTCGTCGCGATAGCGTTCGGCTTCGGCGTCGTCGACCGACGCCGGACTGCCGATGCCCAGATCGATGCCTTCACCGACATCGATGGCCGTGGGGGCGTTCTCGACCGCGTGTTTGCGTGGATCAGACGAGCGAGGCGTCTCGGGCTCGGGTCGGGCCTGCACGG
>CAYFTY010000551.1:0-3870 GCA_964346045.1 uncultured Bradymonadales bacterium
GTGTCGTATACCCGAGCGTGGTCCTCGTGGTCACCATGCGAGAAATTCAGTCGGGCCACGTTCATTCCGGCCTCGATCATTTCCTGGAGGACTTCGCGTGAGCTCGACGCGGGTCCAAGCGTGCAGACGATCTTTGCTCGTCTCATCATCACTCCGTATGTGTCGGGGGACGCGGGCGACTTAACACGATTCTGCGTTGAGTAACAGAAAAGCGATGAGTATCAGAGCGTACTCGAGCAAGCTCGGGCTACTCCGCCATCGACTTTATCGAGGATCGTGCAGGTCACGTCGAACCGCTGCTCGGTCGCCTCGAGTGGACAATCTTGTGTCGAAGTAATCGAGCCATCGCCGCAGAGGAGGCTGCAATAAAATTCGCCGTTCTTTAACTCGACGCAGGCTGCTCCCTCGGGACACGACCCGTCTTGATCACAACGGCGGGTGCAGTATCCCGTGTTGAAATAATTCTGCAGGCAGCTTCCCGGTGCGCATTGCCCGTCGTTGCTGCATTCATCGCCGATGTCGACAAGGCCGGGGAAGTAGCATCCGGTTTCCCATCCGATGCCTTCATCGGTGCGTATGGGCAAGAGGCGACACTCAAAGCGAGCTTCGCAGGTGCCTGTCGTACATCTTGGAACACAGTGGTCGTAGTCTGCCGCGGCGTTTCCGAGACTTGCGAGCGAGCCGGCAACGCAGAGGCCGTCTTCTCCACAGGTTTCGAAATCGCAGGTCTCCGAGGTGCAATAGCCGTCTGTAATCGAATCCGGACAGGGCTCGTCGGTACTGGCACCGCAATGACAATTCGCTGTCACGCAGGCCGAGTCATCAGAGCAAGCACTGCCCACGGGCGCGCCTGTCGCGCAGGTGCCATCGAAGCAGGTGGTATTGGTAGGGCATGGGCTCGACGTGAATTCGAGACCCGAAGTGCGGCAGGTCAAAAGGGTGGTCGAATCAAAGCACTCGGTTTCGCCGGGCATGCAAAGCTGTGGAGTGATGCATGCTCCGTTCTGGCACTCCTGTCCTTCGTCACAATCGCGCTTGATCACCATCTCGCCGCTATTCGAGCAGACCCCGAGTGTGGTCTCGTCGATGCACATGGTGTCGCCGGGGCAGCACACTCCGCACTCCGACGCGTCGGGGCCATTCGGAGTCATATCACCCTGGTTATTCACCTGATTCGAGGGCGACGCATCCGATTGGGGACCGGCGTCTGGCTCGACCTGAGCGGTGCCCCCCTCGGCGCATGAAGCGAGCGCGAGGACAAAAACGATAAGGAGCAAAAAAGGGGGGGCGTATCTGCGCATGGGTTCACGCTACGGAGAGTGATGAGACGATTCAACTCTTGGCGGCCGCTTCCATGCGTGCCTCGAGTTCGGCACGCTCGGCTTCGAAGAGGATCTCGTAGAGTTCACTCGTACGGTCGATGAGCTGATTCAAAAAGATTCGATGTCTCTGGATCATGTGTTGTCCAAAGAACCAACCGGCAGCGCCTCCGACGAGAGCCGCCGGGAGTCGGCCACGAAAGAGGGGGGCCCCCGAGAAAAACCCGAGCTGGGCTCCCACGACTACCGTTTCGAGTGGAAGCTCCATCTCGACCGCGAAAGCATCGAGCTCGTCGAGAAATCCGTCGAGTCTCGCGCGAGCCGCGCGCATTTCGCCCTTGCGGATGTGGGCTTCGACTCGAAAAAGGCGGCCCGCGTATTCGCCGAGCCTCTGTTCGGTATCTGCAGATGTATCGAGAAAATTCGCCATGAGATCACCGTTGGGAGTCTACGTGTACACTAGCCCCTCAGGCGGCTGGCGAAAAGGCTCAACGCAGTGGCGTGCTCGCGGCACCAAAGAAGCGAACCCCCTGAAACTGATGCTTCAGTGAGCCTTCGCCTGTCGACGGATTGATGGTCAGCACTTCGCCCTGGTCGGTGAGTCCGTAAAGGGTGCCCCACGCCGACGTGAGCGCAAAGATCTTACGTGTACCGATCGGTCCGATCTCGCTGCCTTCGCCTGTCATTCGATCGATTCGAATCAGGTGGTCTTCGGTCTGGTCGTGCTTCGAGGTCATAAAGAGGGTGTCTCCTTTGTCGACCACACAGTCACCCGAGGAGTAATACTCTTCGTTCATGTCTCCGAGAAGGGTGGCGGCACCCGTAGCGAGGTCGACGGTGTAGACCTTGTCCTGGCTGGTCACGAAGATCGTTCCATCGTTATCGATGGCCATTCCATTGGGGTCGCTCACTTCGATGCCAAATTCGCCGACCTGTACCCAGCGATCTTGCTGCTCGAGATAAATATAGAGACCGTCGAATGTGACCCCGTAGAGCGTCCCATCGGGATGGGTATCGATGTCCTGCAGATTGGGAAGGTCTGTGCTGACCATGCTCAGGGCATTCTTGAAGGGGTCGATGCGATAGAGGTTGGTTCCCGAGTGCGCGAAGAAAGAGCAGTCGATGCCGTCGTTGACCTCGCCGCTGCAGTTATTGTCGATCTCATCGCAGAATTCGACATTATTCGGGGAGCGTTGGACCGATTGATCGTCGCAATCGTTACCACCACAGGACTCGGCAAGGGCGCCGTCGCCGTCCTCATCACAGCCGGGCGGGATCTCGTCGCCCATATCGATCGTCATGTCGACCCCTCCACTCATATCGGGTTCGGTCGACATATCGGGCATACCGAGATCGGGTCGATTGTCGTTATTGGTGTCGAGGCCGCGCGGAACGCATCGATCATTGACCTGGTCGTAGAGCTCATCAACCGTGCAATCGATGCTCGGGACCGTCTCGGTCTCGGAATCATCACCGCACGAAGCGAGCAACGTTGCGCAACTCGAAAGCACGAAAAACAACCAGACTGGGAACTTTTGCATCCTAACCTCGGCATGAGACGCCGCCGCCATGTGGCGCTGCGCGCGGACATTAGCGGTCGGCATATCACATTTCAAGCGGCGCGGGCGACAGGGACAGCACACGTTGTATGAGGTCGTCTCTTATGGGAGTCTCGGAGCGTCGCCGGGCTCGAATCGCAAAGGCAATATCAAGATGACACGCAGTGCAGATCGGACGGCACTCAAAGGTGCACGCACCCATAATTTGAAGTCGGTGGACTGTGAGATTCCTCACGGTCGATTGACGGTAGTCACGGGGGTCAGCGGCTCGGGAAAGTCGAGCCTGGCCTTCGATACCCTCTATGCCGAGGGCCAGCGGCGCTACACCGAGTCACTTTCGACCTATGCGCGCCAGTTCCTGCAGCGTATGCAAAAGCCACCGTTCGACGAGCTGCACAACATCCAACCCGCCGTCGCGCTGAAGCAAAAAAACGAGATCAACAATGCGCGTTCGACGGTGAGCACCGTCACGGAACTCGACGATCACTTTGGCATTCTTTTTACGCATGCGGGCAAGGCAACCTGCCCGACCTGCGGCGAAGAAGTGCGTCGAGATACCGCTTCATCGATCATTGGAGCCATCACCGAGCTCGACGAGGGCAAACGCCTCGTCGTGGTCGCCGAAGTCGAAGCCCCCGAAGAAGAGCATCGCCCGGCGATCCTCAAACAGCTTGTGCAAGAGGGGTTCCGCCGCTTTTTCATTGAGCGAGAGACGGTCGACATCGCCGATGACGACATCGAAGAGTTGCTCGACCGCGAGACCTATCCGCTCGTCATCGATCGACTCGTGGTGCGCGACGAAGAAGAAGACCGACAGAGGCTTGCCGACGCCGTCGAGACCTCGCTCGCGATCGGCAAGGGCAAAGTCTTGGTCTACGAGTACAAATCCGAAGACGAACCGTGGGTCTTCGATCAGGCCTTTCGCTGCAATGAGTGCGCCCAAGTCGTCAGGAATCTCGATACCGATACCGACGCTGCCGCCGCGTAGCAGC
>CAYFTY010000552.1:0-3869 GCA_964346045.1 uncultured Bradymonadales bacterium
CGCACAACAACCCACGATCGAATTGCTTTCGAAGGATAGAGACCGGCGAGGTCTATCTGGGTAGTTCGCCCGAGCCTCCGGCAGGTTTCGAGGTGATTTCCTCCGAGGAAACCGAGCTCTGCGACTGTCGTGAAAGAATGGTCGAGTGAAGTTGTTGGTGACCTCGACCTGAGTCGAAACCGGTTCATCCTTGTCCCTCGTGACGCCTCAGGCACCTCGGTCCAGAGCTGAACGCGCTTCGAACACTCGAGACGCTCGTCGACGACACGCGAGCCTTGAGGATGCCCGACCTCGACGGCATCAAGCGCCGACATGGAGCGCCGACGTCCTCGTCGACATCAAGCGCCGGCATGGAGCGCCGACAACAAGCGCCGACCCCCGTTGGCATCAAGCGTAGACACGACCTACCTGCCGGACTTTTGTTGACGCCGCAACTTCGCTAAGGTGCCGCCCGCTAAGGACACGAGGACGAAATGAAATGGCGACTGATACCTTATGTGGTGGTGCTCGCGGCGGCGTGCGGCGGCGTCGAAGACCCCAGCACGAATAACGAAATTGGCGAGCCGGTACCGCGTACCAACAACGGCGAAGAAACCCGTGGAGACGTCGTGATCCGCAACCTGCGGGTCAGCGTCTTCGACGACTCCGACTGGAAAGGCTGTCGCGCTGTGACGAGCGACGAGGGCAATTGCCCGGTCTACGAACTCACCTTTGCGCTGCAGAATCTCTCGAGCGATCTGACCGTCGACCGCGTCACCGGGGCGACGCTGAGCTTCAATGACGGCGAGCCGAATATCGACCTGAACTTCACCTGCGACAAAGTCCCGTGGTTCATCGAACCCGGTTCCCAGAGCAACGTCATCGACATGACCTTCTCGTACGGAGGCAACGACCGCTCGGACCCGTTTGTCTCGTTTTCATGCGGTCTGGTCGAGGACTCGCCGGACTCGTATGAACGACCCGAATTCGAATTCGACGGGCTACTTCTCGGCCCGGCGGGGCCCACTTCGGGGACCGTCGAATTGCGTCTCGATGGCTTGATGGGCGACGCTTCGCAGTGGCAGACCCGTACCGAAACCTCCTTCTGAGACCGAACCGAAATCAGCAAGCAGTCCTGCCATCGAACTTCTCAGCCGCTCGCAATCTTGGCTCCTGGTAGAACCTTTTGCGATTCTGGCGACTCACTTGCCATCGTGTACGCCTCATCGCAAACTAGGCAACCTGTCGACGGAGGCCATCTTGAATCTGCCCCAAAGCCTCAAAAGAGCAATTCGCGACAACGACACCGAGCGGGCCGCCGATGAGCTCGCGAAGCTCACTGGCGCAGTGGACGACTACGCCGTGCACTCGATGCCGCTCGTAGTCTGGGCTGGCGCGGTGGGGCGTCCACAGGTCGTAAAGCAGCTGATCGACGCCGGGGCAAACCCCGCAAAGTACGATAATGCACTGCATCAGGTGATCTTCTCGGGGTCGCACATGAGCTCGTGGGAGGAGGCCAGAGACGTCTCCGCGCTTGGGCACCTCATCGATGCGGGGTGTGACCCGAACGGCGTCAACGAGAGCGGCGAAAGTCCGCTCTTCTCGGCTGGACTCGCCGCGGTGCATCCCGAACGCGCCGAGGCCGCGGCGCGGCTCCTTCTCGCGAACGGCGCCGACCTCAGTCGCCCCGAGAACCATGGGCTGCTGCATCGCACGGTCTGCACGCCCGCGAGCGGGATGGTCGCGGCGCTAATGGAGGCGGGCGCCGACCCGAACGAGCTGAACAAGGGCGGGGCCACGCCGGCCATGAGCTGCGTGATGGAGCTCAATCGTGCGTTCGCGCGCAGCCACGACAACCCCGACGACGATAGCGATGAGGTCGCCGCGGAGTTCGTCGCGGAGAACCTGCGCCTGCTGATCGAGCACGGCGCTGACGTGAGCGAGTCATCTCCGGACGAGGTGAATCCGCTACAGATCGTGTTCGCGACCGAAGGCAGTCCGGAGTCGATCAAGACGATGCTCCTCGACGCCGGAGCACCGGCCGACGCCACGATCGGGGTGAACGGCCAGAACGTGGACTACCTCGCCATCAGTCTTCTGGAGGGGCACTCACCCGAGTTTGTCGTACGGCTCTACGATGCCGGATGTCCTCTGGACGCAAAGTACGATGTCATGGGTGGTGGGAGCTTCATCCGGCTTGCGCCACAATATGCGCCAGAGCTGGTCCTCGAGCTATGTCGCCATAGCGAAACGGTGCTCGAAACCGTGACGAACTACGTAACCGAGAAGGATTTCAGCCTGCTTTCCGCCGCGCTCGCTGGGGGAAATCGTGAGCTCGTGCAGCTCTTGCTCGATCAGGGACTCTCACCCGAGCAGACCAACCCGGAAGGGCAGTCCATGCGAGACTACATTGCCGGTTTCGACGGCGGCGAAGAGGCGCTCGAGTTATTGGACGAGTTGCTCAGCTGACCTTCACATCCCCCGAATTTCTTCGGAGGTCATCGCGTCAGGCTCAGCACCCTCGATAAATGGTGATTCGCCCGCCTTCATGGTCCCGCACACCGACCACCAATCGAATTCGAAATCGATGTCGCGATGCCACTCGAAAAGATCCTCGGGAAAGAGGTCAGACAGGTCACTGGCGTAATAATCGTACTCGAAGAAATCGTCGTAGCTGTTGTGATAGTTGATGCACACGGTTTTGGGGTTGACCGTCATGCTGCACCCGTGAAAAACGTCGCCCTTAGCGGCATGTCTCAATTTTGATCTGCAAATCGGCGAATCTCGTCGGCGCTCAACAGCTCGGGTTCGGTTCCATCGAGAAACGGCGATTCGCCTGCCTTCAACATCTTCGCCAGATCCCCCCATTCGAAGTCGTAGTCTTCTTCGTCGAACCACTTGAAGAGTTCACTCGAGAGCAACTTGACCAGATCGTCTTTGTAGTAGTCGAACTCGAAGAACACGTCGCGACAGTTGTGGTAGTTCACGCAGATCGTCTTCTCGTTCAGCGTCATCGAGCAGCCGTGATCGCTCCAGAAGATCAGAGGGACATGGGTCGTGCCTTCGACGACCATTTTCCCATGGTTGTAGTGGCCGATGAATCCGTTCGTGATGAAGGCGTCGCCGGTGATCTGCTTGTACGAATCGACGCTCGTCACGAAATGGCAGCGCAGGTCACCCCGCACGAAAAGGCACGGGTAGAGCTCGGTCAGGTCGAGAGAGCCCTTGATGGTGAGATCCCCATCGATGATCACGAGCTCGCCCGTGGTCGTACGCTCGCCGCCGAAGAATAACGCCTCGACCGTGTCGTCGTTGACGTCGCCGAGAATTTCGACGTCGTCCTCGAAAACCACCACCGACACGTAATCGGGGCTTCCGATCGCAAGTTCATCAAGCCCGAATCTCTCGCGTGCTTCGTCGTCTGAGATCACAGCCGCGGGTTGCGAATCGATGGTCGCCGTCTCGACGTAGCCCTTCTTGAGCTTGGATTCCAGTAGCTTTGCCGCGCTCTTCTGTGCCTCTTGGAGAGAATCGAACTCTTTCGTGCTCGAGCGACCCTTCGAACCGATCCTCCCGTACGTCACGGTGTGAGATGTTCCGTGCGTTTCGATCATCCAGAACTTGGATGATTTTTTGTCTTCGAACTCGAGATAGTGCATGTCTATTTCTCCCTGCGATCGACCTCAGCCCCGACCGTGAACCGTCGGGGCTCAGCTGAGCTGGTGCCCAAAAAAATAACGTGCTCCGTCGTGGAGATCGTCCTCGCAATGCCTCTCCAGGAACTCCTCCAGGGTCGACAGTGCCGAAAGTTGGTGGATGCGGCCTTCACGATAGAACGCGCTGCAATCCATCCCGGTTGCAGCGCGTTCTATCGTGAAGGCCGCATCCAC
>CAYFTY010000553.1:0-3867 GCA_964346045.1 uncultured Bradymonadales bacterium
CTCTTGAAGACACTCGCGAGAGCGAGCCCGCTTAAGAGAATCGCGCCGCCGAGCGAAGCCAGGGGCCAGCGTTCGACAGGTTCGACGGCGCCGGCCGCCCATGCGGCGCCCGGCAAAAGAACCAAGAGCGCCAGCACCAGCATGGCCTTTATGTCGATACGAATCCGAGTCATCATGCACATCCACTATGGAGCCACTGACCATGACACTTCGTAGAGCGTCGATCGCAGTCCTACTATTCCTCTGCACAGGCTTTTCGCAAGCCGCCTCTGCCCAAACCGACGTGACCGAAGACAGTGCACACCTCGGTGTCCGCATCGACCCTCGCGATTTCGGGAACGGTCTGCGCGTGCGCTCCGTGGTCCCCGGTTCAGCTTCCGAAGAAGCTGGTATTCGTGCCGGAGACCGGATCATCGAAGCAGCAGGCAAACCGATCAAAACGATTGGAGCGCTCCGCGCCTTGGTCGCCCAGCGCACGGTCGGCGATCATCTCTCCCTCCACATCTTGCGCGGTGAAGAGAAGCTCGAGCTCCGGGCGAAATTGAGCCCGAAGCGCTCACCGCAAGAAGTCTTGAGAGCCGAATGGAACGGGCAGCGCTTCCCATCAGCGACCTATTTCGCGATAGCACCGGATCGCCGCGAAACGGGTTCCACCGAAACGTGGACGGGAAAGATCACGATTGTCGAATTCTGGGCGACCTGGTGTCGCGTGTGTCAAAAGGCGTCGGCGCGCCTCGAAAAGATGGCGAAAGCGCACCCAGACCAACTTCGAGTGATCGCGGTATCCCGCGAATCTCCACAGCACCTCCAGGCGTGGCAAAAGGATAACAAGGCCGCCTACGAGGTCGTCTCGGATGCCACCGAGAGCCTTTCACTCGAGCTGGCCATCGAGGTTTTACCGACCTTTCTGGTACTCGACGAAGAAGGAGTCATTCGCGGCGCCTGGGTTGGCTATCGAGAACTCTCCGAGGTCGAGACATTCATCGCAGTCTCTATTCGCCTGCGAGAACGTCGAAAGCCGGCTTCGAACTGAACACGGACGTGTAGAGACCGTCGTAGCAATTCGAAAGATCGATCTCGAAGTCTCGTTCGCTACCGGTAAAAGCCGCGCAGCGCCCTCGGACCATCTGATCGTTAGTATCCGTTCCGTCGAAATTGAGCAGGCTACGCCATGCCACAAACTCGACGTTCACTCCCGAATTCCAGCGGGCGAAATCTTCGAGGAAAGTAGCCTGCGACTGATAGTCGACTACTGTCGTCACCGGACTTCCCACCTCGTAATAAACGACAGGCTTTTCGACCTCGAAAAGCTCCTCGAGTCGTGAGAGGAACGCAAAATTTGCCGGATCCTCACCGGGCTCGCTGTAGACCGAGAGCGCGACCACGTCGCTTCGTTCGATGAAGGGCATGAGCACGATCTCGAATGCACGCTCGAGCGTGGCTTCGGCATCGTCTCCCTCGTCGGCCGCGTAAAGCGGGGCGACGCGATTGGCGAATCGCTCCCAGCGAAACCCCACGCCAATTTTCGTATTTGGTGAAGCCTGTCGAATCCGCTCACGCGCCTGCTGAAAAAAGGCCATGAAATTCGAGAGCTCGGCCGGCGCAATACCGCCCGTCGTCTCGGTCTGAAGTAATCTTTCGATCTCGTCGCCGATGATGAAATAGCGAGGCTGATGGTCCGACGCCACCTGCTCGACGTCATCGAGAAGATCTTCCACGAGTTGCTGCCGATTGAAGCCATAAGGCCCCTGCCCGACACGGTTATTTTCAGCCTCGAGATTTCCGTCCCAGCGCACCCACCAGTCCTTTCGCCATCTCCAGAAGTCGAGCACGACCGTCTTTGACGCGAAGTCCTCGGCTCCTGCCTCCGATGACCAGGTCGTGGTCTCTTCGTAGAGATCGTTGACTCGATTGCCAAAACTGCCCGCGCGGAGGTTGGTCGAAAAATCGATGGGCGTGCGAGCGGTCACGTCCATGGGGGCCGGATAGGTGATGTATTCACCGAACGACTGAGCCGCGGCGTCGTAACTCTTGACGTGGAGCACGCCATGCGGAGTGCCACTGGTCACCGCCGAGTACTCGCCCGGGTTGAAGTTGGCCATCGCCATCAGGTCACCGCTGCGAATACCTACCCCAATATCCACTGCCGTGTAGTCGAGCCGGCCTTCCTGGGCACCGCTGCGCACGTCGTAACTCTCTTCAGCCATATTACCACACGAAAAGAGCATCCCGGCAGCAGCGACGGCGAGTATCAGTCGTGAATCTAGCATCAGCATCTCCAACAAAAGAAAAGCCCGACCGAGTCGGCCGGGCTACTATAGGCTCGCGCTGCGGACTCAGTAAATGATCAAGTCGTCGCTTGCCTTGGTGCTCAAATTTCCGAAGTCGGGCGCCTTCTTGCGCTTGCGCTTCTTCTTCTTAGCGCGCTTCTTCTTTTTCTTTGCTTTCTTGGCCTTCTTGGCGTCGCTCTTGGCCGCGGCTTTTTCGCCATCGCCGGTGTACCGTCTCACCTGGTCGTCTTTGGGGCGGCCTTTGTTGAGATTCACCTGCGTATCCCCGACCAGATTGTCGACCACATCCGAATTTCGGTCGTAGCCGTCGTCTTCCATCAGCGATTTTACCGATGCCGACACCTCGGTATCTGCTTTGTCGTTGCCGCCGAAAACCTTTCCAGATGCCTCGAGTCGCTTGAGCGTCTGGCGGTCTGCAAACGACATCGTGTACGTGTCGAAGAGCTCACGCTTATTTTTGACCGCGAGCGTGGTTCCGGGGCTTTCCCACTGCACGATTGCGAGTTGATCCTCGCCACGAATCGTATCGTATTCAGCGACTGCCGGGCGCCCGTACTTTTTGACCGAGGAGCCCACGAACGATTCGAAGCCGACCGTTCGCAAATACGACGGATTATAAGCTACGACGAGCTTGTAGAATTTATTGTTGAGGAAGAAATAGAAGCGTTGAGCTACGTCATCTTTGACCCGCACGAATGATTCGCCGTTATTGGTCGAGTACTCGTCAGCGATCACACTGACCTCGTATCCGGTTCGCTCGCCTTCGAGACGGGTGTAGCTTTTCTCGGCTCGCCCGATGCGGTCCATCAACCGCTTTCGCTCTCGCTGCAGCAAGACCCGGTCTCGTCGTAATTTCGGATCCTTTCGCAGCTCCTGCATCCCTTGCGACTTCAGCTTTTTGAGCACCTCGGTTCGGGAATCACCCCATTTGATGTCTCCGAGAACATCCGAGAGATCGTGCCCACCCTTTGCGGCCATCACTGGCACAGAGAGCATCATCGCCAAAGCGAATACGAGAATTGCGGTAAAACTGGGATTGAAACGTGACGTCATTGCACGTCCTCCTGTGTGGCGCCCTTTACGAACCAACCGAAGGCTATCAGATGGTTATGACACGCTCAACAAGGCGATGTTCCCTTCGACTCGGGTTGAGGATCGCAACAGCGGTCGAAACCTCTCGAAAGCTTACGGTCTGCACAGACTGAGCTCGAGATTACTAACCTCGCTCACGAATAGCGCACCGATGATCTCTTGGCCTTCGACGTCCGCTCGGAATCCGATCTTTGTCGCATCGTCGAAGTGTACTGGCGGGACCTGCAATTCACGGATATTCGCGAAATTCAGATTCGAGCCGACATCTTCGATCCATTCGGTCTCCATGGAGAGGCCCCACCGAAAGAGGGTGAACGCATCTTGCTCTTCGTCCACAAAAACCACGATCGGCTCGTGCATGACGAGGTCGTCGAAGAGACGAATACCGATGCCGGCTCCGAGCTCCAAGATCGGATCCTCGTTGTCGTATACCAATACCGATTCGCCTGTCGGCAGCGGGTCTTCGATTCCCAGGAAGAGGTCC
>CAYFTY010000554.1:0-3864 GCA_964346045.1 uncultured Bradymonadales bacterium
ACGACGAAGTCGCCCGCGCTCAGGCCAACCTCGGCGTCGTCGCCTTGCAGCGACGCGAACACGGAGAAGCGCTCGAGCGGTTGAATGAAGCACTCTCGACCGCAGGACTGCGCGGATCGCTTTCTCGAGCCTATTGCCTGGTGAACCTGGCGACTCTTCATCAGCGTCAACAGAATTACTCGAAAGCCCTCGAAGCATGCCTGGAAGCTCTTCGAAGTTCGAAGACGGCGGGGGATGACGTGGCGTACGGCGTCGCAGCCCACAACCTTGCAACGATTTACCAGGACCTTGGTGCGTTCGAGAGAGGGCGCGCGATTATCGACCACCTGCACGAACGCTTTGAGCCCGAGCATCGTACGTTGAGCAGTCGCTGGAATCGTCTGGTTCACGGCGACCTCTATCTCGAAGCCGGGTATCATGAGCGGGCGATTGCGATTCTGGATGAACTCGTCGATTTCGATGCCCCATCGAGCATGATTTACGGACCCGAAGCCACGCTACGACTCGCCCAGGCACACCTGGCGGTCGGCCACGAAGAGCGGGCTCGCGAAATCATGGAAGATTTCGAAATTGGCGAAGAGAATGGCGACCGCGAACTGTTGGAAGCTCTCGTACGGCTGCAAGAAGCCGAATTCGCATTGCTTGAAGAGCGCTACGAAGACGCAACACGTATCGCTACCTCGGTGCGGCCCGACCTCGTGCGCCTGGGAAGTCAAAACGACCCTGCGCGAGCGGCGCTGATCGCCGCCAGGGCATGGATCGAGCTCGGTCGTGAAAACGACGCACGCAAAATCTTGGAGACCGAGGCAAACGAGATTGCATCGTTTGCGCAGAAGGTCCCGGACGCGTTTCTCGCGGATTTTTACGCAAAGCCGTTCAACCAGCGAGTCATCGAAGAGCTACAGGCTCTCGATGGAGAAGTTCCAGCATCCCTCGAGAGAGCGGTCGAACTCGTCGAGACTCAGGACCAGACGACGCCCGACCAGCTTGCGAAGTGGAGGGAGCGATACGGCAAGATCATTGGCGAGGATCCGAAACTTCATCACATCTTCCGGATGATCGACCGCGTTGCACCCAGCGATGCGACCGTACTGGTATACGGAGAGTCGGGGACCGGAAAGGAGTTGATCTCCGAGGCGATTCACGAAGAGAGCCATCGGTCGAATCAGCCATTCGTCAAGGTAAACTGCGCAGCATTTGTAGAGAACCTCCTGCTCAGCGAACTTTTTGGGCACGATAAGGGAGCGTTCACCGGAGCCGTTTCCCAGAAGGTTGGACGATTCGAAAGAGCCGACGGCGGAACGATCTTCCTCGATGAGATTGGAGATATTTCTCCAAACACACAGGTGGCGCTTCTTCGCGTGTTGCAAGAAGGTACGTTTGAGCGCGTCGGCGGAAGCGAAACCATCGAAGTCGACGTGCGAGTCGTCTGTGCGACCAATCGGAACCTCGAAGAAATGGTCAAGCGGGGTGAATTCCGTCTCGACCTGTATTACCGGCTCAAAGGCGTCGTGATTGACACGCCTGCTCTCCGAGAGCGACGGCAAGATATTCCGAGGCTGGTACGCCATTTCGCGCAGAAATTTGCCGACGGGAAGACCAAGCGGTTCTCGGCCGAAGTCATCCGATTTCTGGCCTCGTATAGCTGGCCTGGTAATATCCGCGAGCTTCAGAATTTTGTAAAATCCGTGCTTCTATTCGTCGAGGGTCCCGTCGTCGAGATGCGCCACGTCGAAGAATTCCGTGAATTCTTCGTGAGCGGCGAATTCGATACCGAACTACCAGAAATTGACGTCGAGGTTTTGGACGTCGAAGATATAGAAGTCGAGATCGACGAGACCATAACCGATGCTCCCGACGCTTCATTTGAAGATCCGGAGCAAGCGCTCGTCGAAAAGATTGTGCGAGAGGGGCTTTCGATCAGTGATCTGAAGAAACGCCTCGAACTCGAATCGATCAAACAGGCTCTTGTCGAGTCTGAAGGAAACGTGACTCGGGCGGCTGAGACGCTACAAATGAAGCGTCCACGTCTGAGCCAGATCATCAATGGCGATGATGAACTCACCGAGCTCAAAGCAGGGCTCGTCAGTTGAGAGGAACGATGAGACACATCGATATGAAATCGCTCAAACTTCTCGCGGTGGGTACCGCCCTGGCAACGTCTGCATTTGCCACGGGCTGTGTCGACCAGGAGGAGATCACTGGCCCCATGACAGTCGAAACGACCAGGCAACAGGCTGTTGAAGTCGTGCCCCAGTTTCGGATCAGTGGTGTGGATGCCGTTCCGAATAACCTCTATCTCTCAGAGCTAGGGCTTGTCGTCTCCGAAATTCGTCTCACGCCAGTCCTGCTGACAGATTCGAATCTCGCATACTCGACGGTCGACCCGATGGCTCTGAAATTCGACGTCTCCGAGAATGAGACCGTATTGCAGGGACCACCGCTCGAATTGCCGGACTCCGGCCGTTATGTCGTGAGCATTCGACTCGAGCCAGTCGAGACACTCGAGGGAGAAGCAGCTGAGAGTAGTTTCTCGATGGACGGGTTCGTGGCTGAGACGCCAGAGCCCTACGACCTTTCGGAAACCTCCGACGGAAAGCCACTTCCGCTGCCTTTTGACGAGAAGCCCGACTCGGATGAGCTTACGGATGCAGCCGACTCACCGCTGCTCTGGACACCATTCCAGTACAACAGTCGGCGAAGCGTGTTCTTTACGTTCAACGACGTTTCCTTCGAGTCTGGCGAACAGATTCTTGAGTTCACCTTCGACGTGAGGGACTGGGCTGACGGAGTGGCGGATCCCATCTCCAAAGCCGTGCGCAACAGCGCAACCTCCGAGTCGGATGGTATCGATGTCACCCGTCAGATTGAAAGCACCGGCGTGGGTGTCGACGCGTTGATCAGCGGCGGCGTCGTGCGAGCAGCACCTCGCCCCGATAAGCCCTGAAGAAAAGTTCATCGTTCCAGAGAAAAGGCGATGCCATTGTGGCATCGCCTTTTCTTTATGCTTCGATCGTAATTTTCGATCGTGCGGAAGCGTTTTAGAGCGACTGAAGGACGTCGCGTGCTATCACGATACGTTGGATCTCGCTGGTGCCCTCATAAATTCTCGTGACGCGGACATCGCGAGCCAGACGCTCCACGGGATAATCTCTTGTGTAGCCATAACCGCCCAAAATCTGGATGGCCTCGTCGCAGACTCGACAGGCCATCTCACTCGAGAAGAGCTTTGCGACGCTCGCCTCTCGCGTGAACTTCCGGTCTTTCTGCTCTTTCTTCCATGCAGCTTTGAGAGTCAGCGCCTCGGCGGCATCGAGTTCGACGGCCATATCTGCAAGTTTGAATTGGGTGGCTTGAAAGCGGCTCAGGGGCTTTCCAAATTGTTTTCTCTCCTGGCTGTACTCGGCCGCGACATGCGCTGCTTCGCGCGCGATTCCGAGCGCCTGACTCGCGATTCCAATGCGACCTCCGTCGAGAGCCATCATCGCAATTCGGAATCCCATTCCGATTTCGCCAAGTATCGCATCGCGAGGGATTTGCACGTTATCGAACGAGAGCTGCACCGTATTACTGGCGTGCTGTCCCATTTTTTCTTCGGGTTTGCCCACCTCGATGCCTTCGGTCTCCGGATCAACGAGGAAGGCGGTGATGCTTTCTTTACCGCCGTCATCGACACGTGCCCAGACGATGAAGATGCCTGCGTAAGCGCCGCTCGTGATCCAGGCTTTCGTACCATTGAGGACAAAGCCGTCTTGGTTAGTTCGGGCAGTCGTCGCCATCCCTGCCGCATCCGACCCGCTGCCGGGCTCGCTCAAACAGAAAGAGCCCGCCACGTATTCGCCCGACATCAACTTTGGAATGTGT
>CAYFTY010000555.1:0-3862 GCA_964346045.1 uncultured Bradymonadales bacterium
GGATTCCGCATCCCTCGTCCGAAATCTGTTGCATCGCGTGGTCGAGCTGCTCACCGCAGTCGCATTTCATGCTCGTGAACACATCGCCGGTAAGGCACTCGCTGTGGACGCGCGTCAGCACATCTTCGCGGTTGGTTGGATCGCCGGCGACGACCGCCACGTGCTCTTTGTTATCGCGGTTGTTGCGAAACGCCCAAATTTTGAATTCCCCGAATTGCGTCGGGAGGTTCGCCGTCGCGACGTGCTCTACGCGTAGTTCTGCCCCTGCGTCTGAAACGCTCATCTGCTGCATCTTGTCGAGTTTGCTGTCGATTTTCGCTGTCATACTTCTCTGCATCTCAACTCCGAGAGTAAGCATAAGTCAAGTGCGCACGGGCAGGCATCAAGACGGAGTCCTGAAACGTAAACCGTCCGGCAATACTGCCCGCGCGATGTCAAACGGAGGATGGGTTACTCGTACACATTTTTAACGCAGCGAGGAATCCATTTCTGGAGCGCCGCTCGTGCGAGCTGAGACTGCGAGCCTCACCACACCTTCCAACTAATATAATGCAACGTTGGAGGGTTTTGGTTCAACAAAATGTGAAGAAAATCCTCGAGCGGCCGAGATCGTCGACCCGATCGCGTCGACCAGAACGGGGATCAAATCATGCCTGTAGCCGTCTAAAGCCGAGAAATAGTGCTCTCGATCGTGGGCATGGATGATCGCGGGCGGATAGCCGTCTCGGATCAGGATGTAGTTCATCAGGAGTCGTCCGACGATCCCGCTCTTCTCATCGAAGGGGAAGATCTTCATGTACTCCCAATGCAGCATGGCGGCTGCCCGAATCGGGTGATAGTTCACCAGCTCTTCTTCCCAGGTATCGATGAGCTTGTGGAAGTAATACGAGATGCTTCCCTGCGGACAGATATCGAGATTGTAGACACCTGGCGAGGTATTTCGCTGGCGATACCGTCCGGCGGCCTCGTAGTCCTCATCGCAGAGCCGCTCGTGGAGATTCTTGATGAAATCCAGAGTGACGGGCTCGCGCGTTTCAGCACATTCGTAGAGATAACTGATCAGATCGCGCATTCTACAGAGCGATTTCTGGATCAAACCGTCGCAATAATTGCGCACGGGCTTGCCCGACAGAAAACGGTCCATATCTGCTTGGGTAAGGACGACGCCTTCGAGCGCGTGGTCGTGATAGATCCACGAGACGATAAGACGGTCCATGAAAGCTTCTCGGGCGGCGCCTGAGAGCTCGTCGAAGTGATTCCGATTGTGGTCGACTTCCAGGTAAGTCAGATTCATTGCGGCCTCCGTAGCATCTTCGGAAGCCGGTTCCCCAACCGTTCTAGTGCGCTTCCTCGAAGATGCGGACGTCGTCCGCTATGTCTCTTCTATCACCTGTCTTGATGGTAACGAGAGTCCCGTCCCGGTTCAAACACTTTTTATCGAACCCCGGCAGGGCAGAATCAGTCCCTTCCGAGCGCGGCCGTTCCGTGAGCGCCCTGAGCGCAGCGTGCTGCGCGAGGTAGTACCCCTGGAGTGAAAGGTGCCGGCGTGAGGCGGCGGATACGGATGAGTGCTCGTCTGGGCGTGGTTAGCCCGAGATCTTGCGGGCCTTTTTGATCAAGCCGATCATCTCTTTGCGCGACTTCTTGCCCCTCGTGCTGGCCTGCGCGACCTCGAGAACGAGGTCCCAGCCCAGCTGCTTTGTGTAAGGCGACTTGCGCAGAAGCTCGGCGAAACCTGCCACGGCGGTGGCCCACTGGAAGTCTTTGCTGGCGTTGCCGACCGACTTCGCGATGTCGCTTGCGCCGAAATAGAATTCACGTTCGGTGGCAGTGTCGGCGGTCGGCTCTTTGTGGCGAACACGCACGGTGGCGATCTTCTGCGCCTGTGGTTGCTTGAGTTCGACCTCGTAGAGGGCCGTGACGCGATGGCCGGCACCGATCTCGCCGGCGTCGATCTTATCGTTTCGAAAGTCCTTGTCGGCGATGTCGCGATTTTCGTAGCCGATGAGTCTGTACCTGGAGACCTTGTCGGGGTCGAATTCGACCTGGATCTTCACATCCTTCGCAATCACCTGCAGGGTGCCGTCGAGCTGCTCGCCAAAGATCCGTCGCGCCTCGTTCATCGAGTCGATGTAGTAGTAATTTCCGTTTCCTTGATTGGCGAGTTGCTCCATGAGCGTGTCTTTGTAATTCCCCATACCGAAGCCGATGGTCGAGAGCGTGACGCCCTCGTCGACGTAGCTCTTGATGCGCTTCAGGATGTCTTCGTGGCTGACCGGACCGACGTTCGCGTCGCCATCCGAAAGCACGATCACGCGGTTGACATGGCCGGGTTTGAAGGACTTCATCGCCAGCTGATACGCGAGCTGCAGGCCGTCGTTCATCGCGGTCGATCCACCGGAATTGAGGCCGTCGATCGCGTCGATGATCTTCGAGCGATGGTCCATACTCGTGGGGTCGAGCACCTTGCTGACGTTTCCGGCATAGGTCGAGATCGCGACGGTATCGTGCTGCTTCAGGCGCTGCGTGAGATACTTCAGCGAACGCTTTGCGAGACCGAGCTTGTCGGGGCGGCTCATCGAGCCCGAGACATCGACAAGGAAGGTCAGGTGAACCGGTTTGCGATCGGCGTCAGTGAGCGTCTTTCCCTGCACACCGACGCGCATCACGTAGCGGTTCTTCTTGGCGCTGAACGGGCTCGGTGCGCCCTCGAGCGAGACGGCAAAAGCGTCGTCTTTCGGAGTCGGGTAGCGATAGCCAAAGTAGTTGATGAATTCCTCGACGCGCACGGATGCAGCGGGCGGTAGGACCCCTTCGTTGAGCTTGCGGCGCGCGATGGTGTAGGACCCGGTATCGACATCGATCGCGAAGGTCGACTGGGCATCTTTTGATGGGTCTGTAAATTTGTTGGTTCCGTAGTTTTGGTAATCCTCCGTACCCCGCGCTTGCGGGCCAAATCGACCCTCATTTCCGTAGGCAGCTTTCCCGCGTACGCGAGCCGACCCAAGACGGACGAGAGATCCACCGGTCGTCTTCGACCCGAGAGTTACGCCCCCGCGTGTGTAGCCACTACCCGCCCCCAACTTGCCCAGACCGCCGATACGGCCAAAACCTGCACTGCCTCTCCCCTTGTCTGTGCCTCGAAATCCCATGCCACCCGAGCCTATTGCGCCCCTGGGTTCTACAGCCTCTCCACTCAGAGCGAGTTTCTTGTCTTGAGCTGCGCCCGATTCTCCATCACCCATGCCGCCCTGAGTCTTGTCGGCGGATTCGACCTCGAGATTGCCAATAGCCGCGATCTTCGAGCCATCCACGAAGTCCTTTTTACCTGCCCTGTCGCTACTCGCCAGGCTCGTAGGGTCGGCGTTGGCTTCTGGCTCGTCGATCTCTCGAACCTCTTCAGATTCTTCGGGTTCGATTTGCGTCGATTGAGCCGGCCGCGGTGTTTCGGGCTCGAGCGCATCTTGCCTCTCTTCGCATCCAGCGGCGACGAGCAAGAGAGTGAAAAGGACAGAGCTGTAGACATAGTTCCTCATGGGAACCTCCACTTGTGTTCAGGTTCAAGAAAATTCGTTGTGCGCCCGGCGTCTGTACTTCTATGGAGTGCTGACGAGTCAGAAAGTTCCATCCAACGGTTTGACTCTCTGAAATTCGTTGTTATTCTTTTGTTGGTTGGTTAACCAACAAGTGAGTAAGCGATGAAGAGATTCTGGTTGGAACGAGGGTTTGTCATCACCCGCTGGTCTCATGAAGAAGTACGAATCGTGGGGCTCTACCATGGATGGGAGACCCTTTTATTACCGATCGTCTTTCTTCTGGTATTCAGTGTTCAGGGCCTCTGGCTGGTTGCCCTGATTCTGGA
>CAYFTY010000556.1:0-3842 GCA_964346045.1 uncultured Bradymonadales bacterium
CACTCATTCGGAAGCCGCCGGCTGAGTCTGACAAGCGGAGCTCCACGCCGGCGCCTTTTCGAAAGCACCCGAGAGAAATTGGTGCATGCGCGTTGGTACTCCGGCCAGCGGACCTCGATGAACCGCCCAGTAGACGCCAATCGCCAGCCCCACTCCTGCAACGAGATCGAGCACGAAGTGATGATTCAGATACACCGCATAGAAGGCCATGATGGCCGTGAAAATCCAACCGAGCGCTCGCGCCCACCTCTGACGAAGATGCAGCGCGACCCATGCTGGCATCGCGACATGAAGCGAGGGCATCGCCCCAAAGGTATAGGACGACACGGCGTATGCATTCGTGAAGTATTTGATGCCCAGAAGCTCATCGGTGATCAGCAACCCGGCTGCATTTCCTGGAATCGGCTCGCCCGGCATCACAGGACCATAGAGGTCGATGTACCACGGCGGCGCCACCGGCCACGCCAGCTGCGTCAGATTCGCGAGAAGATTCATCAATAGGAACCCCCAGAAAAACGCGTGAAAATAGTCACGCCACTCTGGGTCTTCGGGTCCGTAGCGGCCGCGTGCTTTGGCCAGCATAAAGATGGCCATCGCCCCGACGACGATGACGTGCGAGGTGTAGACCGCGCCTCCGAAAATGTGGAGCACCGGATGATAGATCGCCTCGATGGCCTCGGGCGGCATGAAACCAAAGATCGCCTGCTCCCATGAGGGCACGAGCGTGACCGAGACACGCTCGGCGGCGCTCTCGGCAAAGACACGCAGCGAATCGTAGGCAAGACTGAAAAGAAAAGCAGGCGTGATGACGAGGCCGATGAAGCGGGTCTTCGGGATCGCAATCAACCCAAACCAGAGCGCATACGAAACCATGTGTTCGGTCCGCAACGGATTGACCAGATGGTAGAAGGTCAATCCGATGGCCGTCCCTAGAATCAGGCCAATGAGCCGCTTGCTCACGCTTTCTCCTCATCGTCGAGCTGCTGAGAGACCGTCATGATGGCCGCGATCGAACCGCTGGCGATCATGATGCTTCCCAGTCCCAATACTGCGGCCCATCCCAACGACGCAAGACCCGTATGATGCGACATGATCAGCGCTCCGAATCCGATCATCGAGGTCAGAAACGCGGCCGATACCGAGAGCACCGTCGAAACCTGGGGCGCGAATTCGCCTGCGTGCGCCCGAAGATGGACCAGGATGTGGAAAGATGCGTCCACGCCCAGGCCCAGCCAGATGGGGATGATCAGAACATTGATGAAATTGAACTTCAGCTCGGTGAGCCCCACGACACCCAGCGCGATAAAAAACGCGAGACCGAGGTTGAAAAGGAGTCGGACCGAATCGAACGAGCGGAACGCCACAAAGGCCACCAGAAGAAGACCGAGCAATGTCAGAATCACCATCAGCGTGGTGTCCGAAGTGACGAACTCGAGGATATCTGCCAGAAGTTGCGCGTCGCTGATGGCGTCGATCTTCTCGGTGCCATCGGGGCCCGGTAAACCGCGCAAGACGAGCGCGAATGCACTGTTATTTCTCGCGTCACTCAGGCTCACCCCGGGCATCACCAGAACGACCGAAGCCTCTGCGTCATCGCGCCGGCTGAAGGGTTTCTTGACCGAGCGGGGCAGATTCTCGCGCGTCACCTCTTCGTGTTCGACGACGGCCTTGATCTCTTCATAAAACTCTTTGAGTTCATCAGTCCGTGCGCGCTCTGGGACTCCCTCGATGCGGTCGACCAACTCCTCGAGTGTTTCGAGTTTGGCCTGCTGACTCTCCGGAATCACGTCGCCGAGCGAGAGAATGGCGCCGATCGTGTCGCCACCCTCGGCGCCGCGACGATCTTCGACCGCCTCGACGATCGCTCGTCGATGCTCTTCATTTGCAGCAAGTACCACGGCCGGAGTTTGCGACTGCCCGAGTACATCATTGACCATCTCATCGAGGCGATGAGCCTCGGTATCCGTAATCTGCAGGCTCTCGAAAGATCGATCGAATTCGAGATTCTGCAGGCCGAAGATGGCTGCGACGACCCCGACGAGCAAAAAGCCGTACGCTCCGCGCCTCAACCAGCCGAGATGTGTGCGGCGTGTCTCGGAGTCGAAACTCTGAAGTCGAGCGTCGAGCCGACGCGCGATGATGCTCGAAAATGGCTCGCCCGGACGGCCCATCACATTGGACATCAGACAAATCAATACAGGCAAAACAAAAGCATACGAAACCAGGATCAGCGCGATCCCCGCCATCGCGATGATGCCGAACTCGTAGAAGGCCCGAAAACTCGACACCGCGAGACTGCCCACCGCGAGCATCGTCGTCATTCCAGAGTAGATATTTGCGCGGCCCGAAGTCGAAAACGCAACATCCCACGCCTTTGCAAAAGAGTCGGTCTTGCCGCGGACCTCATGAAAACGCGATACGAGATGAATCCCGTAATCGACACCGAGCCCCAGAAGAATCGCGGCGAGAAAGCCCGTGAGGATATTGAGGTTGGTAAAGACCAGCCGGGCAAAAGCCATGCCCCCGATCGTACCTACGATCAGTGGAACAACCACCTGAATGGCCGAACTGAAGGACCGGAAATAGAGGATCAGGAAGATGGCCAGGACAAGGAGTGCGATCGGGGTACTGCTCGTGATGTCATCGGTCATCAGCTCTTGCTGGACGATACGTTTTTTGTACCGGCCGGTCAGCGCGAACGAGACATCGGCATTCTCCGAATTCAGGGTTGCCGCCGCGCTCTTTTCGACCGCTGCGACCAGCGCCCGGGTTTGATCGAGTTTCGAGGCAGGGAAGTCCGGGTGGATGAAGACGAGCACTTTGCCGTCGTCACTTTCGTAGAACTCGCGATCGGAGAGCTGGCCCTCGTATTTTTTCTCGATATCCGAAACGTCTGCGCTGGGCTTCTTGCCACCCAGCGATGCAAAGAGCGGATTGGCGCGTTGCTTTTCCCATCGAATGCGTTTCTTGATCCGTTTTGCGATCTCATCGAGATCTTCGTCGTCGATGTAGAGCAAACGCAGATCCTCGAGCTCTGAAGCAGGAGCCCGAATCACCACTCGGTCGACTCCCTCGATCTCAGAAAGCGGCTTCTCGAGAGCGATCGCGGCCTCACGGCTCTTTTGAAGTTCATCGGCCGAGAGTACTACCGTGAGACGGCCAAGCTGGTCGCCGTACGACTTTTCGAGCTGTCTCAGCCCCTGGACGCTGCGGGCCGACTCGGGCAGAAGTCGCCCGAGATCTCCGTCGAGTTTCAGCCCCGATGCGACCCAGAGAGCGGCGCCGACGATCAGAGCAATTCCGGCGGCAAAGAGCCACGGCCTCGACTCGATCAGGCCAATGATTTTTCGATAGGCATCGCTCATGGTTAGCCTGGTTGGTGCGAGTTATCGCCCGGGGTATCAAAGACGAGGTAGCGACTGACCGGGTACGTCCACGCCACGTAGATCACGGCCTTGGAGACAAACCAGGCCAGTCCCGCGACCAGGCCCACGTCGGTCAGCAGTTGCGTGGCCCCGCCGTGCAAGAACGCGGCGGCACCACTCATCACAATATAGCGCGGGATCGACGAGAGGAGTGGTGCTTCGAATCGACGAAAGACCCAGAAACGACACAACGAAAAGTGGATGATGCCGCCGAGGATGGCGCCAAGTGCTGCCGCGATGCCGGTCCAATACCCGCCGAGCCAGTCGCCGCTCGCGAGCATGAGAAGAAGCGCAAAGAGCGCTCCGTCGGCCGCGGTCGCGAGAAAGCTCGCCACCGCTGTTCCTGAAAAATCCAGCAGATGTCGGGAGTCTTCGGCCATATCGCCGCTTGGTCACGCGGCACGTCGTGAATCGAGG
>CAYFTY010000557.1:0-3809 GCA_964346045.1 uncultured Bradymonadales bacterium
GATCTCTCCGCAGGGTACGTTGCAGACCACGCAGGGCAACCAGCATCGCATGCTCGTCGACGTGACTCCCTCGGCTGGCCGAACAGTCTCGACGGTTCGCTTCTTTGCCAACGGCACCGAATTTGCGACCTCGACGAGTGTGCCGCACGAGGCCTTCTACGACGTGCCGGCCAGCACACCGACCAATTCGACCATCTCGCTGCAGGCCACGGCGGAAGACGACGCGAGCATCATCGGATCGTCGAAGTATGCCTACCTGGATGTCAAAAATGACAATCCGGTTGCCGACTTTACGGCTACGATCACCAATACGACGACCGTTACGGTCGATGCGAGTGCCTCGTCGGACACCGAGTCGGATACGGCCGATCTCGAGGTCTGCTGGGACTGGAATAACGACGGAACCTGCGACACCTCATTTTCGACCACCAAGGTCGCGTCACACGATTTCGGAGCCTCTGGAAATTACACGGTGCGCATGGTGGTGCGTGATGAAGTCGGCCAGACGCATTCGACGACCCGAGACGTGAGTTTTGCCGACATCCAGTACATCGGCGGGCAGAGCGTCACGACCACCCTGTGGGATGGGACGATCATCATCACCGGCGACGTGACGGTTCCCGCCGGTGAGACCCTGACCATTGCACCTGGAACCAAGGTTCTCTTCGTCTTCGCCGACGTGAATACAGACGGAGTGGGCGACTACCGCCTGACCATTAACGGTGAGCTCGTCGTCAACGGCAGTGCGACCGATCCGGTCGTCTTCAGCGGTCAATCGGCACCGGCGAAGATCCCCGGTGGCTGGGACCGCATCGTGGTTAACGGTTCGACACCATCGACGATCAATCACGCGATCGTCGAATACGGAGACGTAGGACTCGAAATCAAGAATGGCTCGACACTCGGAAACGTCGAGGTGCGCTCGGCGCTCACCAATTGCATCGTGCTCGACAACGCCGACAATGCCACGGTCGACGACTCCAATGTGCACGATTGCGGCGCGAATGGCATCGAGGTCAAAGGTGGAAGCACCGCCGTGTCGATGGACAATTTGACCTCAGAGGCGAATGGAGAATCTGGCGTGCGTATCCGAGGAACCTCGGGCGTCGACATCACCCAATCACTGGTGCGGTCGAATGCCTTTCATGGACTGCATATTCAGGGGTCAACCCTCGATCTGAGTGACTCGACCGTCGAGGATAATTCGCGAGCAGGTCTACGCTTTGGCGGAAACGCCGACGGACAGATCATCCGAAATCAGATCCGCAACAACGAGGGCGAAGGTATTGGTCTCTTCGACCTGGTTTCGGGCTCGCCCGACCCCGTGGTCAACTTCAATAATATCTACAGCAACGCGCTGACTGGCTCGGCATCGAGATCGACTGCGAACGCGTCGATCTCGGCCTCCTACACCTGCTGTGGGAGTGGAGATACATCATCGTCGTATACAGCGCCGATGGGTGAGTTCATCCGGCGCGTGTACGTAAACTACAACGAGAATGGGTCCTCGAGTCGGATCAATGGATATCTCCAGAGCGGGACTGGCGAGAATCTGCGCACCTTCACGTCGGACTTCGACGGATGGGTCGACCTACCCGTCGGGGTGACCTCGGTGCGTGTGCGAGTCTCAGACAGTGGCTACAGCTACTCGACCGACACGATCTCGGCCTCGACCGTCGAGCTCATCGGCTACAGCGGTAGTTCAGATGTGGTTGCGGCCCACGGCGCCAATACGGTTGATATGAAGACCAATTACCTCGGTACCTTCCCCAACGTCTTGAATCGTGTCGAGATGTCGCGCACGAATGGGCTCGACCTCCAGGGTTTCGTCGGGGCTGCGTTCGGCCCGATGTGGGATACCACCATTTACAAATCTGGCGATGTCGGCGGCGAAAGTTGGAGCGGCAATATCGTGATTACCGGTAATGTGTTGGTCCCCGCGGGGGAGACGCTCTCGATTGCCGCGGGTACGACCGTAGAATTCGTGCCCCACGATCAGGACCTTGATCTCGTGGGAGACTGGCAGCTTCTCGCAAATGGTAGCCTCAACGTAAACGGGGCCCAGGGCAATGAAGTCCGGTTTCAGGGGTATGGTTCAGCGACGACGGATATGTACCGCTCGATCCGCGTTCGAGGTGCGGGTGCTGATGTCAGCGCCTGGAGCGATGCGATCTTGCGAAATGGAGAGATCGGCCTCTCGCTCGAGGCCGGGGGTACCTTCACGCGTCTGGACGTCACCTCGGACAGCAGTCACGGGATCGTGATCGAGGGTACCGGCGCACCCGTCCTCGAAAGCCCCATGATCGACGGCGGTATGGGGGATGGCTTGCACATCGACGGCAGTACCGCGCCCGACATCAATCGCGCCACGATTCGAAACCATACGGGTAATGGCGTCTTCATCGCCAGCGGCTCATCAGCGGTAATCGAGGATTCCACGATCAGAGACAACACCGGTCACGGCGTTCTGGTTTCTGGGGCATCGCCCGAGGTGAACTACTCGTTGATCAACTACAACGGACGCAACGGGATTCTCATCGAGGGCTCGGGTAGTCCCTCGTTCACCTATAATATCGTCAAGTTCAATGACGACTCGGGTGTCGGCGTCTGGAATGCAGCCTCGCAAACCTCGACGCCCACGTTGAATTACAACAATATTTATGGAAACGCGGTCGCGACCTCGCGGGTACCGGTGACGACGAATGCCGGGCTCTCGGCGTCTTACACATGCTGTGGCGGCGGAAGCAATTCGTCGACCTGGACGGCGCCCTCGGGAGAAGAGATTCGACGCGTCTACATCAACTATAATGAGAACGGCTCGTCGAGCCGTATCAACGGCTATCTGCAAACCGGCAGCGGTGAGAATCTTCGTGTCTTTACCTCGGATTTCGACGGCTGGGTCGGATTGCCCGCCGGGATTACCTCGGTGCGCGTGAGGGTCTCGGACAGCGGCTACAGCTATTCGACCGACACGATCTCGTTGTCGACGGTCGAGACCGCGCAGGAGACGACGAATACCTACGAGCTCGTCAACGCCACCAGCGCTGGAACGACCGATGCGAAGTTCAATTACTGGACGCCGAGCATCGCCGATGTGCCGTCGAAGATCTTCGAAAGTCGTGCGGGAGCGACCGATTACACCGGCTATACCGGCGCCGAATACCCGAGCGGCACGGTGATGCAGGTCGGGCCTCGCCCTTGATGTGGTTCTGAATTCGAGCAAGCCGCCGGGTCGTGAGACCGGGCGGCTTTTTTGTTTCTTTCCGGGCGCGTCCAAAAGGGGCTATGATACGGCATGGCTGAGGTCGAGCCTGGCCTGGATTTGCTCAATATTTCAATGTCCTGGGGGCTTCCTGATGAGGTGGCGGCGCGGGAGTCGTGAATCTGGCTCGCCAGATCGCACTCGACCGGGAGGTTGCCGTCAAACGGGCCCGCCAAAGCCAAAGCGATGAGGGCCCTGGTCTCGAGCGCCGATTAGCGCATCCGACGAATCTGGACGCCCATGACCATCAGACCAAAAAAGGCGAGGGCGGCGATGCCGAGCACCGATGTCCAATCGATGCCTCCGTCGACGGCAATCTCGTCGACAAAGCTTGGTGCCTCTTCGGCTTCGGCCGGTCCATCCTCATCGACCGCGCCAGCATCCTCTTCGGCCTGGGCGGCGGTTCCGGCGTCTGATGCCGAGCTTTCTTCTTCGGGGCCACTGTAGGTGTACTCGGTCATGTCCAATGAGGTCTTTCGAGGCCCGATGAAGAGGTCTTCTCCGGCACGTTTCGCAATGCGGGGCGTGACCCCGCCCGCCAAACCGT
>CAYFTY010000558.1:0-3809 GCA_964346045.1 uncultured Bradymonadales bacterium
CGGTCTGCGAGATGGATGTATTCGCCTGACCGGCGAGTTCCAGTTCGCGCTCGAAGAGCTCTCGCACGCGCGTAAGCTCATGCTCGACCGAGCGCCCGTGCACGAGCATGCTCTCTCCTCGAAGCGATGGGTCCTTCAGCGTGTTCTTCCACCGAATCAACTCAGCTTCGACAGACTGGAACTCGGTCATCACGTGAGCGCGGTCTGCCTCAGAGCCCTCGATTCGGTTCATGAGGATCCGCGCCTTTTCGTCGAGCACCTCTGCGAGCGCGAGCGTCTTTTCGTAGGTCGCCAACTGCTCGCGAACTTCATCGATCGTGAGGCTGAGATGATTTCGCAGCTTATTCGTCGCGTAATCGAGCTCGAGCCAGTTCGGACGATCATAGTCGAAACGCGGAAGCACATCCTCGGCCGTCGAACGCAATTCCCGCAGATCCTCGCGCAGGTCTTCGCCGACCCCCAGGGTCTCGGGCGAGAAATACGGCTCGCTCGTCTCGAGCTGAGACTCCACGGCCTGGCGTGCGGCGCGCGCCGACTGAATCGCCGCTTCGAGCTGCTCTTCGACCACATGAACTTCCTGCACGAAGGCTTCACCCCGGTCGAGCGTTTGCGTCAGTGCTCCGAGATCGGCAAGCGCTGAGAGATATCGCTCTTCTTTATGATCGCCCCGAATGTGGGCAACCAGCCCCTCACTCTGGTCGAGAGCCTCGGAGAGCTGGGTCACATTATCGGATTCGCGGGCAAACGAATCGATGGCGTGCTTTTGATGAAGTCGTTCGAGGATCCCTCGCGTCGGCTCGATCTCACCCTTCAGGCTCTCGATGCGCTCCATGAGCTCCTCGAGCCGCTCAGGAACGCCGGCGCGAGCCTCGACCGAAGCCTCGATCTGTCGGCTCATCTGGTCCAACCCGGCCTCGAGGTCAGCAACGAGTTCGGCCGCTGCATACTCCTCACCCGAAGCGACGAGATCCAGGCATGCTCGGGCTTGTCGACGCGCATGGTCGAGACGCACATTGGGCTCGAATCCGGGTTCTCGCAGTTTGAATCCTCTCGACCGCGTCTCTGCGACCTCCTTCTCGATTTCCTCGATCTGGTCCGAGATGGGCCCACGAGTGGCGACGATCGTGTCGTTTCCGCTCACCGCCGCGTCTTCGAGGTCGTGTAGATCGTCCATGACGCTCTCGACCACCGAAATCGACTGCCGCGGATCGAGACCGAGTGAGCGTTCTGCACGCTCGACGGCATCGACGACATCTTCCATCGGGCGCACGAGATGGCTGGTCGCAAAACCATGCCCATCACGCTCGCCGATCTCGAGAACCAGCGAATCGCGCAGACGAGCGGCCTCGGTTACCTGCTCGTCGGCCGTGATGATGATATCCTCGAGTGCCTGCAGCAGATTCACCGCCTCTTGATAGACATCATCCATATCGCTGAGGAGCGTTGTGGCTGTACCGCGATACTCTTCGGTGAGCGGCATGAAAATCCGGTAATTCAGGTTGGGGTCACCGGTATCGAAGCGGATGGGCGTATCGAAGAGCAAGTCCGATGCTTTCTTAAGCGACTTCACGTCGAACACGCCTGCAGACTCAATGAGCTGCTCGGATCGGTTGGCCAGCTCATTCGCCTCGTCGTAGAGCAAAAAGAGACGATTCACCACATCGGCACAGGCCTTGTCGATACTCTCCGTATCGCCCATGAAGCGATCGTCTCCCATCTCGAAGTAAAACGGGAACTGCTCTTCGAGCGCGAGGATCCGCTCGCTTGCCTTGCCGAGTTTGTTAGAGAACGCCGCGTGGTCGCGCGCAGCGACCTCGTGCGCATCCCTTCGTTTCAGATATCGCCATGCCGCCAGGGCCACCAGGACCAACAAAAACAACAACACGAGGCCAATCGGAAGCACCACGTTGTAGAATTGATAGAAGAGCTTTGCATCCGAGACTCGATTTTCGACCTGGGTCAGACAGAATTCGAGTGACTCGGGGTTGGTGACTCGACCGATCCCGAGCTGCTGACGCGCCTCGTCGAGCTTTGCCTCGCAGGTTTCGATCTGCTCGAGCACGGGCCCGGCATGAGTGCTCGTTCCCCAGCGAGTCGTCGTCAGCTTCTGTCGCCAATCGCCGAGGCTGGTCGCCGTCGTTTCGATCGTCGTTTCGAGTCGCTCGAGATCCTCGAGATCTCCCCGAACCTCTTCGACCTGGGCGCGTGCTGCACTCAGATCTTGTTGCGCTCTCGAAATCTGGCCTTGATCCATTGAAATCAAGCCGTCGTCCACCAGTGCACGAGCGCTCGTCAGCAATTTTTCATGGACCTCTGCCACCGCTTCATGATCCTCGTCGAGGTCTTTGACGTTGCCGGCGAGCAAGGCGATGTCCTTGCGCATCTGGACGAGCGATTCTCGAGTTTCCTGCGCTTTGAATTCAGCCGTCTCTTCGAGCTCGACCAGCTTGCGATCCACGGCCTCGGCCAATTTGCAGAGTGCCTCTCCGTAGTCGCCGTTTCGGGCATACTGGCCAAACGAAGAGCCATCGATGGTGTTTTTGATCGTCGAGCGTTCGAAGCCGATTCCGGCCCATTTCTGGCCGGGATGAATGGCGACGGAACGATTCGAGAGCCCCATGACCATCAGAATATGGGTCTCAGGGTCGAGCGAGGGCCGCCATGACTGATAGAGCGCATCGACGTACGGAACAGCATTCGAATCCGACGGACTGCGAACACCCGATTTGGACGTCACATCGACGACGGCCGCGAAATACTCGGCCCCCACCTGCGAATCGAAATCCTCGAGGCAACTCGTTGCTGCCGAAAGCGATGCGCTGGGGATCGTCGGCTTGGCTGCAAAATGCTCGCCCGCTTTCAGTGGCGGAAAGGCATCCCAGCTCATCGGGGTAGATTGCGCCAGAGCCAAACCCGTGGTGCAGAGCACTACCAGGGCCACGAAAAAAATCGTCAGATACCGTGGGATTATGCGCATCGATGCCTCTCGCTGATCAGCGTCTCATCGGTCGGTTTTCACACCATGCTGTCGGGGTCGCGGCACTATAGTCGCTGACCGCGCGAATGAAAATCTCGGACTGGTATACGATTTCTCTACGCATCTTGGGCATTTGAATCGCTCTCGCAGATCCGCCCGCTGCGTGCGCCGTGGTCGAGATCGGGCGCAGAGGCGCATGAAACCTAACCTACTGACCGGTTGGTTGGTTTCTCTTCTTGAATCTGCCAGATCCAACCGGTAAACCCCAGAAACAGAGAGTGTGGCACGTCTGGGCCGTCGAAGTGTGGCCCGCAAATGAATGGTTGATGTGCCTTTTGTCGAACTGAATGGAAGTGGATGTCATGGCAAAGCCTCAGACTGGAATGCTAGGTCAGACTCGCACCGCCGACGGCCCGACCGTACCGGCGGCAATCCTCGAACACATGTCACGCACCGATGAGGGTTTTACCTTCATTGCATCTAACGGCGACGAGTCCTTTTACAGCTTTGAAGATCTCGGAAATGAGATGCTGAGCCGCGGACAGCACCTGCTCGACCTCGGTCTCGAGAAAGGGGACCGCGTCGCCTTCGTGATTCCAGAGCCCGAGGATTTCGTCCTGAATTTTCTAGGCGCGCTCTCGGTCGGCGTGATTCCAGTACCGATGTATCCTCCGCTCTCGATGGGCAAGCTCGACGCGTATATCGAGTCGTCGGGTCGCATCATTCGCGCTTCGCGAGCCAAAATGCTGCTCACCGACAAGCGCGTGCAGAATATTCTCTGGTCGCTCGTCGACGAGGTCGATACGCTCGAGAGTCTGCGTACCGTCGACCA
>CAYFTY010000559.1:0-3806 GCA_964346045.1 uncultured Bradymonadales bacterium
CGAGGTGGCGGGCCGCAACGAAGACGAGCCCGTCGGCGAGATCGAGATCATGGGCGCCATCGAGCATAATCTCGACGGCATCGACGTGAGCATTCCGGTCGGAAAGCTCACGGCGGTCACCGGCGTCAGCGGCAGCGGCAAGAGCACGTTGATGCAAAAAGTGCTCTTCAACGGCTGGCGCGCCCTGCAGGGTCATGGCGGTGTCGAAGTCGGTTCAGTCGAAGCACTCGAAGGGCTGGATGTCTTCGACGACGTCGTTTTGATGGACCAGAGCGCGCTCGGCCGATCCTCGCGTTCGAATGCGCTGAGTTACACCAAGGCCTATGACGGCGTTCGCAAGCTCTTTGCCGATACCCGAGACGCCAAATTGCGCGTGGTGACGGCGCGCGACCTCAGCTTCAATACTCCGGGCGGACGCTGTGAAAATTGCCAGGGTCTCGGAGTGGTCACCGTCGAAATGCATTTCATGGCCGATATCGACGTTACCTGTGAGGAGTGTCAGGGACGCCGCTTCAAAACCAACGTGCTCGAGGTTCGTTACCGCGGGAAGAATATCTACGACGTATTCGACATGACGGTCGACGAGGCCCTTGTTTTTTTCGAGGGGAATAAGACCATTACTCGCAAGTTAGAGCCGCTCAAGGATGTCGGGCTGGGTTATCTGCGGCTCGGACAGACGACGTCCACGCTCTCTGGCGGCGAAGCACAGCGAGTCAAACTTGCAACCTATATTGCCGACGGTCGAAAACGAGGAGAGACCAAGCCCGTCTTCTTCATCTTCGACGAGCCCACCGTCGGCCTGCATCTGCGCGATGTCGAGACACTCATTGAGGCGCTGCGAAAGCTCATCGACCTCGGCCACACGGTGGCAGTGATCGAGCATAATATCGATTTCGTGGCCAATTGTGACTGGGTCATCGACCTGGGGCCGGGTGCAGGCCCCGAGGGCGGCCAGCTCGTCGCTGCGGGTCGTCCGCGCGATGTTGCAAAGGTCAAAGAAAGTGTGACGGGCGCCTATCTTTCAGACTTTTTTGGGGATTGATCGGCGGTCGAGCCATGGGTTTGCCCCGGCTCGACCATCACGTCTTCCGAGTCTCCAAAGGCGTCGAGAAGCTGGCCTGCGTTCAAGGCGATCTCGTTTCGGAAAAAGAGAATCATCGCGAGGGCAAGCGCGAGGCCAACGATCTGAGCGATGAGCACACCTCTGCTCGGGGCCTTGCGTCGTCTCGGTTTTCTGCGGCGTCGAGACATTATTCGACTACTTCCACGCGGTCAGGTTCTCGGCGGTCTCCAATGCGCAGATCCTTGATCTGGACTTCGAAGCGCCGTCTTCCACGGGTCTGCACGTAGCGCGGAACGAAGGCTATCGAAAGAGGGCCGCCCAGACGATTGGCCCAATCACCCATCGCAAAGCCGAAGCCATCGATGGTGGCGGTGCCGTCTTTGAAGCGCGCACGCAGGTGGCGTTTGCCAACCACCCGAACGTTCGTGGCTTCGCCTTCTTCGAGCAAGAGAATGGGCTCGGGATTGCCCGCCCCAAAGGGCGCGAGCCTCTCGAGATCGGCGAGGAAACGCTTGTCCATATCTCCGAGCGCGATTGCCCCGTCGATTGTCAGACGCGGTCTGGGCATTGGCGCCGAGTGCATGATCTCATCGAGCGCGCCTTCGATCCGACGATGAAAGGCTCCGATCGAGTCTGCATCGAGCGAAAGGCCGGCTGCGGCGCTATGACCGCCGTAGGTATGCAAATACTCGTCGGCACTGGAGAGCACTTCGATGAGATTCACACCTTCGATGCTGCGCGCGCTGCCCTTGGCCACTCCATCCTCGATCCCCATGAGAATGGCCGGGCGGTTGAATTCTTCCATCACGCGGCTGGCCACGATGCCGAGGACCCCTCGATTCCAGTCCTGGCCGGCGACCACCAGAATACGGCGGTCCTGGTCGACCTGCTGCTGGGCCTGATCGAACGCATCTTCGAGGATGCCACGCTCTTCGTCCTGGCGCGCACGATTCAGGTTTTCGAGCCGCTCGGCGAGTCGCGTCGCCTTGAGGTAGGAACGAGTCGTAAAGAGGTCGACGCAGATCGACGCATCGGCCATCCGGCCCGCCGCATTGATACGGGGAGCAAGCCGGAAGCTCACCGTGCGAGCACTCACCGGTCCCACCTCGATCGAGGCCCGTTCCATCAGCGCCGAAACACCTGCGCGCTGGCGGCGCGAGAGCTCTTCGAGTCCGAGACGAACGAGCGTACGATTCTGACCGACCAGCGGCATCACGTCGGCAACCGTTCCCATGGCCACGAGGTCGAGATATCGACGCAGGTCGGGCTCGGGGATGACTTCGAATACGCCTCGCTTGCGTAGCTCGGCGCGAATGGCCACGACGAAGTTGAAGGTCACGCCCACCGCGGCAAGCTCTTTGAAGGGGTAGTCGCAATCGGTCTGCAGGGGATTCAAAATCGCTCGAGCAGGCGGCAATTCGTCGGGAATCGTGTGGTGATCGACGATGACGGAACGCATCCCGAGGTCGCAGGCAAGCTTGATTTCGTCCACATTCGAAATGCCACAATCGGTCGTGATGAGCAGACCGGCGCCCTCGGCCGAGAGACGGCGCACCGTATCGATATTCAGTCCGTATCCATCCTGGTCACGTCGCGGAATGTAGAAGTCGACGTCGGCACCGAGGTCTTTCAGAAAGCCGTAGAGAAGAGCTACCGAACAGGTGCCATCCACATCGTAATCTCCGTGGATGACGATGCGCTGACCCCGGTCGATCGCCTTGAGCACCTCGGCGACGGCCTGTTTCATATCCTTCATCGAAAAGGGGTCATGCATCGAACCCAGGGTGGGCTCGAGAAATTCTCGCGCATCTTCGAGAGTCTGAAATCCGCGCTGGTAGAGGATACGCGCGGTGAGTGGATGAAGGTCGAGTTCTCGACAAAAAGCGCCGCACGCCTCGTCAGGGCTTCGCTTGAGGATCCATTCGCGTTTTCGCTCTGCATCCATGGCGTACGAGAACGTCAGAAGCACTCGTCGCCATGTGCGACGAGCTATGTGTAGAGAACAAGAATTTCGCGTTGCCTATTCGGCCATCAAGGCATTTCGGCCCGTTCCGATACAGCCTCGCTCTGCTTGCGGGTCTTCAGATACGAATCCATGAAGACCATCACGGGCGAAGCCACAAAGACCGAGCTATACGTACCGATGACGATACCCACAATGAGCGCGAGTGCGAAGTCTTTGATCAGACCTCCACCCAACACGTAGATACTCACGACAGCCAGCAAGGTGGTCAGACTCGTGATCAACGTACGGCTCAGCGTTTCACTGATCGCCCGATTGACCGTGCCCACGACGTCCTTGTCGCCCTCGGCAATGAGGTTCTCGCGAATACGGTCGAAGACCACGATGGTGTCGTTGAGCGAGTAGCCGACAATCGTCAGTAGAGCGGCGACGATCGGCAGACTGATCTCCATCTGTACGATGGTGAAAAAGCCGATGGAGATAATCACGTCATGGGTCAGTGCTGCGACGGCTCCGGGTGCATACCGAACGTCGAAGCGGAATGCGATGTAGATGAGAATCAAAAGAAGCGCGACGAAAATCGAGAGAATGCCGCTATCGCGCAACTGCTTACCGACACGCGGGCCGACCGTCTCGAGACGATCGATGCCCTGAACCGGGTCGAATTGATCGCCGAGCGCCTCAACGAACCCCTCCGAGATTCGTGCCTGCAGATCTTCGAAGCGAACGACGTAATGGGAGTTCTCGGCGCCTTCCAGCGCAGCCGTGTCCATTTCGACC
>CAYFTY010000560.1:0-3801 GCA_964346045.1 uncultured Bradymonadales bacterium
CCGGGTGATGCGGTCTTCCGATAACGTTCGAAGTGCACGAGCGGGTTTCGAGGCTACGCGTGCAGCGGTCTCGAGATCGCCAATGAGCACGGTAGCCAGGCGATATTTCGTGACCTGCGCATCCTGCCCTGTGAGCTCGCGGTAGTGGTTCGACTCGGCTTGCGTCTCGGAACTTGCCAGGCTTTCCAGCGCGACGTCCAGTCTGACTTCCGCGCGCCATGCCTGCTTTTCCTGCCCCGTGAATTCGAGAAAACGGTCGAGCGCTCGGGCGCCACCCAAAAGGTCTGTACGGCGAACGATCTCGGCTTCGACGTCTCGTGGGTCGACGCGAAGGTTCGTCAGCGCGTATTGCTCGAGAAGGGTGCGATCGACGAGTCGATTCAGCAGTTCGAGGCGCTGAGTGGCGTCGCCATTCTTTCGGCCCGATCTCTGATTGCGCAAAAGTTTGAAGAGCCGCGTTCGGGGGATCTCTACCCCGTTCACTCTGGCTGCCCAGCTCGTCTTTTTCGTCGTCACCTTTTCATCGTCCCGCTCCATGTTCTGCCGGGCGGGGAGCTGGGGGCTGGCCTCTTCTTCGACGGTTTTTTCGGGTGTGGACGGAACTCGCGTGACTTCTTTGCTGTCACACGCCATGAGAACGAAAAAGACCCCGATGAACGTGATGGCGCTGATTCGCAAATCAAAGCCCTGGGCGGTAACGTGGTATGCACTGTGGACATACTATGTGTTCAAACGCGTCGAGTCGCGCCGGACATTCCGTGCGATCGTTCTGGCATATTCGGGCCGTTTGCACATGCGCCTGGAATGAAAGGCACCTCGACGGAGGTAATCTTTTTTAGATCCATTACCCGTCGCCTGTCGTTGAAAGGGTAGTCGTTCCATTCACGCACCCTGAAGAGGTCGAACAAGGAGATTTCGAGATGAAGCAATTAGCAACGATAGGAGCCGTGGTTTTGATGCTGCTTGGCGCAGCCCTTTACTTCGGAACGCAAGATGACACGAACCCGACGCCGCGGCCCACGCCTGATCCGCAGCCGACTCAGCCCACGCCAGCTGAGCCGGTGATGTCGGCGAATGCCGACGGTACGCTCTCGATCACCGCCGCGATGTCGAACGGATATATCTCGACGAACGCAGGGCAAGACCTCTTCGCATCGATTGATGTGAACGCGATCCAGCATGAGAGCTCGAAGCGTCCACCCCTGAATGTCTCGCTCGTCATCGACCGCTCGGGTTCGATGGCCGGACAGAAGATCGAAAACGCCAAGGCAGCAGCCCGCCGACTCGTGAATGTCCTCGAAGACCGCGACCGAGTTGCGATCGTGAGCTACGGAAGCGATGTAAGTGTCGATTTCCGCTCGGCACCACTGAGTGCGAATAATCGGGTGGCATTAATGCGCGCCATCGATTCGGTGGCGATTGGTGGTGGCACGAATCTCTCAGGAGGCTTTCAGCGAGGTTTCTCAGAGGTCTCGCGCAACAAGACATCTGAATCCGTGAACCGCGTCATCTTGATGAGCGACGGACACGCCAACGTCGGGATGACCTCGGCGCCTCAGCTGACCCAGCTCGCGACCACCGCACTCTCGAGCAGCGTCAGCGTGACGACCATGGGCGTCGGGCTCGACTACAACGAAGACCTCATGACGGCGATGGCCAACGAAGGAGCGGGCAACTACCACTTCATCGATCAGCCGAGCACCATCACCAGCATCTTCGAGACCGAGCTCAAGGGCCTGGCATCGACCGTCGCCCGCAACACGGCCGTGACGGTGAAGTTCGCTCCGGGGGTGACTCTCGACAAGCTCTTCGGTTTTGCGCATCGAGTTTCGGGCGACCAGATTTTCATCTCGCTGGCCGAATTTCACTCGGAGGAGTCGAAGAGCATCTTGATGAAGTTGAAGTCGGCTCCCGGTCAGGAAGGGCTCAAGCCGATCGTCGACGTCCAGCTCTCGTATGAGGACGTCGTCAACGAGAAGCCTGCTCATGCTGCGCTCACCCTGAAGTCGATTGCGACGAGCGACGCCACGCTCGCCAAGACCAACGTCAACGTCGACGTGATCGCCCGTGTGCAGCAGGTCGAAGTTGCTGAGACGCTCAACGACGCGATGAAGCTCTATGAAGACGGGAAGGCCGAGGAGGCCAGTCAGCGTATCGAAAAGACCCAGCAGGTCATGAAGAAGCGCCGAACTAAGTACAAATTCAAGAATGACGATGCGTTTGGTCGAGCCGACAGGGAACTCGACTCGGTCAAGCGCGAGGTCAAAGCCAAGCCCGCGGCAAGCGCCGACGGACGTCGTCTGCGCAAGCAGAAGAAGGCCAAGAGCAATATCATCATGCTCGATTCGAAGAGCTTCTACTGAGCTCTCCCTGATCGCCCCGCCACGAGGCGGGGCGTTTCTGATGACTTCGTGGATTGGAGCCTAATCATGTCGGTCAGCGTAACCCTCGAAAATAGCCGCGCATACACGCGGGAAGTACTCCTCCTCGTCGGAGGCGGCGCGGCGGCCGGTATCGTGACCCAGATACTCGAACTCGTCGCGAGTACCTCGGTCCCTGCGCTCGCTGCCCTGACCTTCGGGTCGGTCCTCGGGCTCGGTGCCAACCTTACTGATGCGCGCGAAGGCACTCCGATGCTGCGCCTGATCCTCGCCATCCTCGGCGGTGTCGTATGGGCCGGTCTGATGATGACGGTCCACCCGCTGGTCGGCGCAGGCGTGGGTGGGTTTTTGATCGGCGCTGGGTACTCGCTCGAGGAAGGCGACACCCGGCTCGAGCGGGCTTGGAACTGGACCATGTATGGTATCGCGCTCGCTCTAGGCGCCTTTACGGCTGCTACGTTGATCCCCGCGGGGATGGGCGTGGTCGGGTTGGTCTCGACTGGATTGATCTGGGGCGTCTTTCTCGCGTTTGCCGGGGGGCTCAAACGTCTGAATTTTTCGAGAGACGTGATTGTCAGCGAGTTCAAAGAGGCCGAAGCCGAACTCAGCGGTCAGGAAAGCGAGAATATTCGCAACGGTCGAGCTCTCTACGACCAGATTGTTCGGGAATTGGAGCGCACGCCCGAAGCCCGAACCCGCGACCGGGCCGAGGAGATTGCTCGCGAAACGTCTCGTGCACTCATCGCTCTGGCACGCCGAGCGTCGGAACTCAGTGTTGCCGCAGAGGTCACGTCGCAACGCCATCTGCAGATGCGCGTGATCGAATTGGATGAACGAATCCAGGCTGCTCGCGACCAGGATGTGAGGGTTCAACTCGAGGCGACGCTCGACGAGTTGCTCGAGCAGTTGCGGGTGCGGGAGCGATTGGATGTGGCCCGGGCGCGAATCGAAGCACGCGAGGAGCGGTGTTTCACAGCGCTCGAGCGTCTGCACGTGACCCTTCTCCAGGGAGCCTCGGGAGCGCTCGGAGAGGGCGCGCTCGACGAGAGTATCGACAACCTCGAGAAGCTCTCGGATGAAATCCACTGGCGAAATTTGAGCGTCGAGGAGTTGGTCGGTGATTCCGAGCGTCCGCGGGAGACCCCGGGCCAGGAACTCTTGCAACGGATCCGCGAATCGCACGAAGAGTCGAGTGAAGAAGTCTCGCTCGATCTCGAAGCCGAGCCCACTGTGCTTGACAGTGAGTCGACCCTCGAAGAGCCTGAGGGCGACGAGGACGTTTCGGACTCGAAGTATCCCCCCGGCACAGACGGCAGCGTCGCGGCCGTCGAAGAAGCTGCTCATGTCCCAAGCAAGAATTCTGGCTGAGCTTCATTCGCACTCGACCCACAGTGACGGCGTATTTTCGCCCGGCGAACTC
>CAYFTY010000561.1:0-3786 GCA_964346045.1 uncultured Bradymonadales bacterium
TCTTCCAGTCGGGCTCGCTCGTTGCGCCTGATAAATTGCGTTTCGACTTCAGCCACGCCGAGCCGCTTACCGACGACCAGCTCGAAGCCATCGAGGGTCGAGTCAACGAACAGATTCGCCAGGCGCACCCGGTGCTCGCTCATTTTGACGTCGATCGCGACAAGGCCGTCAACGAGATGGGCGCCATGGCGATCTTTGGTGAAAAATACGGAGAGAGCGTACGAGTCGTAGAGATTCCCGGCGAGTCCGTCGAACTTTGCGGAGGCACTCACGTCGAGAATACCGCCGACATCAATCTGTTCCGTATCACCAGCGAGACCGGAGTGGCCGCCGGCATCCGACGTATCGAGGCCGTCACGAACGAGACAGCTTTCGCACGCGTTCAACAAGAGCGAGACACGCTGCGCGACCTGGCCCGTATCCTCAAAACCGACACCGGCAGTCTGCGCGACCGGCTCGAGGGCCTGCTCGACGAGCGGCAGGAGCTCGAGAAGCAGGTTCAGAAACTCTCGCAGCGACTCGCCAGGGCAGACTCGGCCGATCTGGTGAGCGATGCAGCTGATGTCTCAGGCGTGAAGGTCGTCGCTCAGAAGATCTCAGCCGATACCCGAGACCAGATGCTCAAATATGCGGATAGCCTTCGCGAAAAACTCGAAGACGGGGTGGTGCTCCTGGCGTCGGAGATCGACGGGAAGGCCGCCCTCCTCTGCCTTGTCACGGACGGAGCATTCAAAGGACATGGCCTCAAGGCAGGCGACCTCATCAATCGCGCAGCCGAATTTGTCGATGGGCGCGGCGGCGGAAGACCCACCCTGGCACAGGCTGGTGGTACGAATGTCGATGGACTTGGCGCAGCGGTCGAGCAATTCGAGTCGATTGTGCGCGAGGCGCTCTCCTGAGCTACTCGATCTCGACCACATCCGTGGAAGTCGACGCCTTGGCGTCGGCCCCCATGACCTGCGATGCCATGAGCGCGAGGGCGGCGACCGCGATCAACGCAATCACGGCATAGAGCACGACCTGCTGCTTTCTGAGGCGGCTGACCTCATTGCGAAGGGCATCCGATGACCGGCCAGTGGCCTCGTGGTCGGCGTCACTCCTTTCGTCGATAGCCTCGAGAATCTCGTTGCGACTTGCCAGCTCGAGCGTCGAATCGCCGGCCTCGAATTCACCTTCGTCGCCGGTCAAATGCTCGGACTCCAGCCTCTCGACCTCCTCGAATTCGGGGACATCTTTGAGCACCGACGCGATCTCGGCACGCTCTTTTTTGAAGAGTGCGGACACGTAGGTGCCGAGTCCGCGACGCAAATTGGAGTCGGCTGTCATCTCGAGAAAGCTCTGGAGTTCACTGCGCATGTCGTCGGCCGACTTGTATCGCGCGAGCGGGTCACGACGCAGGGCTTTCATGATGCAGTTTTCGAGGAATTGAGGGATCTCGGGCTTGAGGTCGCGCGGAGGCTGAATGTCGTCTTCGGTGACGGCCTTGATCACTTCCTGCGGCGTCGACCTGCGAAAAAGCCGATAGCCGGTGGCCAATTCGTAAAGGATCACGCCCATACTGAAGATGTCTGAGACCGGCCCCACCTGCTCGCCGCGCAATTGCTCGGGACTCATATAGGCATATTTTCCGCCCGCGAGCGTATCTTCGTCGTGTCCAAGCCCGATGACCCGAGCGATCCCGAAATCAAAGAGCATCGTGGTGCCGTGATACGTCACCATCAAATTCTGCGGGCTCACGTCACGATGCACCACCGAGTATTGCTGATTGTCCAGATCTCGAAAGGTGTGGACATACTGCAGACCGGCCAGACCATCAGCAACCACCTGCACGATCTGCTTTAGCGTCGGCGGAGTGCCATTCTTATAGCCTCGCTGAGCGATGTCGGCGACCGTTTGCCCCGAAACGAAATCCATGAACATGCAGTGCTCACCATCGATCATCTTGGCGTCATGTACATTGATGACGTTGGGATGATTGAATCGCGACGAGATGAAAGCCTCTCGATAGAAGAGGTCAATATGTTTCTCGTCTTCGCGTCGGTCGGACGGAAGCGCCTTGATGACGACAGGACGCGAATAGGTCTGCGGCCCTCGCTTCATGGCAAGAAACACCTCGGACTGACCGCCCACCGCAATCCGCTGCAGCAACAGATAGTCGCCGAACTGTTTGTTGATCACCATGGAGTTCCCGAAAGACGGGAGACCGTTGATAGCGAGGCCGAAAAGACTGCCGCTGATTCTACGGCCCGTGCTCTCGCAGTGTCAATTTCCTGTATGGGTGCGATTCGCGATTCACCCACGGGATGTGCTATAGCCCCATGGAGCCCGCGTAGCGGCACCAAACCTCCCGGAGGCTTGCATGCGACGAGTCACTTTAAGTCTGGCCTTATCGCTTCTCATGGCGCTCTCGAGCGCCAACGCGCTGGCGCAAGACGCCCGCGACATCATCAAAAAACGTACCCTCGCAAATGGCCTCGACGTCGTCGTCATTTCGAGTCCGGCTGTGCCGATCGTGACCGTAGAGATCTGCGTCAAGAACGGGGCATTCACCGAACCCCCGCAATACAACGGACTGAGCCACCTCTACGAACATATGTTTTTCAAGGGGAACGCGGTGATCCCCAACCAGGAAGCCTATCTGGCGCGCATGCGTGAACTCGGAATCGTCTTCAACGGCACGACGAGCACCGAGCGCGTGAACTACTATTTCACGCTGCCCTCCGACAAAATCCGCGAAGGGCTCGTCTTCATGAAAGATGCGATCAAGACGCCCAAATTCGACGCCGACGAATTTGAAAAAGAAAAGAAAGTCGTGCTCGGCGAGGTCGACCGAAACGAATCCAATCCCTACTACTGGTTCAGTAAGGCGATGGACGAGCGCGTCTGGTTTGCGCATCCCACCCGGAAGGATCCGCTCGGCGACCGTGAGACGGTCACCAATGCGACCATCGACCAGATGAATATCATGCAGAAGCGCTACTACGTGCCGAACAATTCAGCGCTTTTCATCACGGGAGACGTCGACGCTCGACGGGCCTTCGAGCTTGCAGAGAGTATCTTTGGAGAGTGGGAACGCGGTCCGGATCCGTTCAAGGCTCATCCCATTCCCGAGCATCCGGAGCTGCAGGGCAAGCGATATTTTGTGCTCGAAAAGGACGTGCAGGTGCCGGTCGTGCAATTTACCTGGCATGGTCCGAGCGTCGATGAAGACCCACGCTCGACCCACGCAGCCGACGTGTTGAGCTACATCCTCAGTCAGCCGGCGAGCCAGTTTCAGAAGAATCTGGTCGAGTCGGAACTGACACTCGGTGCGGGCATTAGCTACTACACCCAGCGGCATACCGGGCCGATCTCGGTATCCGCGCAGGTGCCCCCGGAGAATCTCGAAAAGGCGATTCCGCTCGTCCTCGCCGAACTCGAGAAAGTCAGCGAGCCTGGATATTTCACCGACGAACAACTCGAAAGCGCCAAGACCATCCTGGCCATCGAAGACCTCTACGCCCGCGAGAAGCTCTCGTCATTCACGCATACCGTCTCGTTCTGGTGGGCCACCGCGGGGCTCGATTATTACTACGATTACATCCCGGACCTAAAGGCAGTCACGCGCGAGGACATCAACCGATACCTCGAGCGTTACGTGCTGCAGAAGAATTACGTGGGCGGAATCATCCTCTCGCCTGACACCCGCGAAAAGGCGGGCCTCGACGAAAAGAAGCTCGAGAAACTCGCCGAATCGGTGCCGCAAAACGCCCAGAAGTCCGGGAGTGCGCAATGAAGACCATGCCC
>CAYFTY010000562.1:0-3780 GCA_964346045.1 uncultured Bradymonadales bacterium
ACGACAGCGGCATGGACATGCCGACATCCGACCTCGACCTGGGTCCCGACTCGGGCGTCGACCCCTTTGCTCCCGGCCTCTCGCGTACGCCAATCCAGGTAGGCGTCAGCCCTGACGGTGCCGAGGAGATCGACGCGGACCTCAATGACGAGGCGCGCGTCGGGCGCTATGAAAACCCGCCGTTCACGGGGCTCTGGGCGCATTGCCGACCGGGTGATTTCAAGCTCTACAACGACGAGATCGAAGTCTGCATCCAGGCCGAATCGAGCAATCGGCTCGAGATGTTCTCGGGCGGCATGATCGTCGACGTGCGACGCATCGGCGACGAGCGCGAGGACGTCTTTGATATGTTCAAGCCGCGGGTGGGCTTCAGCGTGCAACTGGCCGAAAAGGTAGAGGTAGTACGCGATGGCACCGACGGTGGACCTGCCGTGATTCGCGTTACCGGCCGCGACACACCGGTGGCGTATCTCGTCGGCATCGTTGGGGATCTGATCCGCAGCGAGGATCTCAAGCTCGAAACCGAATACCGGCTCTGGCCGAACTCACGTGAAATCGAGGTCGTCACGTGGGTCATAAACGAAAAAGAATTCGCCGATACGCCCAAACTCGGCGATTGGTTTGCTCCCGGCGACCGCTCGCTTCGATTCCGCGGCGAGCTTGGCGTCGTGCAGCAGAATCTGCAGGAGTTCCCGTGGCTGACGACCTTTGCCGACGGCGCAAATGTCGGATACGTGGCCGAGCGAACGACCAAAATTCAAGACCTTCCGTTCTCGGCCGCCAACCCATGGCTCTTGATCGAACTTGGTAACGAGCAGATCGACGCAGGTTCTGAGGCCGTTTATCGGCGCTGGCTCACCATCGGCGACGGCACCTTCGACGATACGGCGTCGGTGATCGCCGAGCGACTCGGCGAGCCTTACGAATCCATCACGGTGAATCTCATCGACACCGATGGCAACGCCCAGCCCGGGCGACTGGTGGAAGTCTTTGATGGAGACCGCGCTGTTGCAGCCGACTTCACCGATGAAAACGGCGCATTGCGCGTACCCGCCGGTGAAGGTGAATACACGTTCTTTATCGAGGCGCCCCTCGACGCCGATCCTCTGGAAGTGACCGGAAATCTCGTCGATGGCACCGACATCGAGGTGCCCGCGCTCGGAACGCTCGAGCTCAATGCAACCGAAGGTGGAAATCCCGTCACGGCGCTGGCCAAAGTGCTCGGAGATTCAGCGCGGGGAGAATTCTTCATCGTCCAGGGAAGTGGATCCATCGAACTTGCGCCTGGAACTTACGACATCGTCGTGACGCGAGGGCTGGAGTACGACCTCCAGGAAATCCAGGTCGAGATCAGCGCAGGCCAGACCACGAGTGAGGATCTCGCCTTGAGTCGAGTCGTAGACACCGACGGGTATATCGCAGCCGATTTTCACCAGCATATGGAACCCAGCTCGGACAGCGACGTCGCCGTGCGACAACGGGTCCTGGACAACGCGGCCGAGGGGGTCGAATTCGTGACTTCCACCGACCACGACATCGTGACGGATCTGCAGCCGTGGATTGACGAGCTCGGTCTTTCGGATGTGCTCTCGACGATGCCCGGAGCCGAGATTAGTCCGACGACCGCGCATGTCGGTCTCTACCCGCTGCCCTACGACCCGATGGTCCGCGCCAACGGAGCCGTGATGCTCGCCGTGCGCGACCAGGACGGCACGGCCGTGAAGCGCTCGATCCCCGACGTGATCGAGGTGGCGAGACAAATCTCGACGAACCCGGTGACGCAGTTGAACCATCCCAGAGGTGGAGCGGCGTTCTTTGAAACCGCGGATTACGAGCCGACTATGGATCCATCAAGCATTGACCACGAGGAGTGGACGACAGATTTCGACACGATCGAAATCATCAATCGCATCTCGTCGACATGCGCGATCATGGCGGATTGGTCGACCTTTCTTAATACGGGCCATCGCATCACCGGCGTCGGCAATTCAGATACGCATCGCGTGATCGGAGACCCGGCCGGTGCTCGACGAAACTATCTGGTTTCGGATTCCGCCCCCGGAGCCATCACCGACGACGAAATGGTCGAAGCGCTGCGAAATCAGCGTGTCACGGTGGCGTCTCATGCCTTCATTCGCTTTGGCGACGGCACCTTGCCGGGAGACCTGATTTCGTCGACGCCCGGCGGCGAAGTGAGCTTCGATGTCGAGGTGCAGACGCCCAACTGGTCTGAGGTGACGCGACTTCATGTGATCGCCAATGGAACCATCATCGAAAGTATCGATGCCAACCCGCAGGGGGGCTTCGACGTGGATACGACGGTGCGCGCTTCTTTCGACACCGACACGTGGGTCGTCTTCGTCGCGATCGGGCCTCGACCGAGCTCGAAAGCCGACTACGGTGGAGCCACGATCGCGTTTACGAATCCGGTCTATGTCGATGTCGATGGTGATGCGGATAACGATCAACAAGACTTCGAGCCACCGGGATTATTACCGTTGGACCTCGACGCCCTCAACGAAACGGGTTGGTGTGATTGACAGGCCTTTACGACGTCTCGTCTTTTTGGTGAGTTTGCTGCTCATTTGGTCCGCTTCGAGCGCTTGCTCGGGCCCGCAAGAGAAGGCAGATGAGCAGCTCGCCGAAACGGATATCTCTCAGCCAGAGCATATGCCGGGCGCGGGCGGTTGGTCGGGGATGGCGCTCGAGCTTCCCGCCAACTCGCCGGTCGTGGTCGAAGCGCGCCTGAACGAGCTGGTTGCTGGCGTGCGAGACCTCAAAGACTGGGTCACGGCCGAGCCGCGGATGCTGGGAGAAAACGGCGAGGAGATGATCCAGCGCATCAATCTCTACTGGTCGATCGCGTCGAGCTATCTGGGCGCGGATCCGGCCGACCCGCAGGCGTGGCGCGCACAGGGGTTGGATATCGAGCGCCGGCTCTACGTCGGGGTCTATGCCATCTCTGAACCCACTGAGTCCTATGTCGCAAGCGTCAAGAAGTCGCTGCGCGAACAACTCTCGGTCGACGATGATGCTGCGCTTCTGAAAGCCCTGAAAGAGCGCGCCCAAAAAGGCACCATCCCGGTGGGACTCAATGCCAGTGTGAGGCGCGCGGTCGAAGACCTCGAGCCAGACGCCGGGTTGCGGGTGCTCGTACCCACGACCGACGCGAGCGCACTCCTCGAGCTCTTGAACAATCTCGCCACGGGCGCGGGATACCTTCAAATCCCGAACGCGCGAGAGCAATTGCCACTGGGCATCATCGGGCGCGCGTACGTCCATGCAGATGGTGAGCTGCCGGCATTCACGGCGCGCCTCGGAATGGACCACGTCGTTCTCGACTTGGTCTGGCCACCGCCGGCTCAGGGTGCGCCAGGTTCACCAGACGGCCCCAACCAGCGTGCCATCGAGGCTCTGCGCCGCGCAGTCGAAGAGATTGGCCCGGGCCGACCGGCCGCGCCGGCGCCGAAGGGTGACCCTTCGCTGACGCTCGCCTTTGACCAGAGCGGAGCATCGACCCTGGTCGCTGCGCGCGGATTCAAACGTACCATGGAGTTTCTCGACCTCGTCGACACCTCGAAGCGCGACCAGATCTTGACCCTGGGCATGATCGACGCGCTCGCGAATTCGCGAGCATGGTCGACCCGAGCCCGTGAGCTGTCGGGCCTCAGCTACTCGCTGAACACGCCGGGAGCCGAAACGGGTGGCGAAGCGGTGAGCATGGACATGGTGATCTACGGAAGCCCACTCGAAAAGCCACTCGCCGTGGCTCCGATGAAA
>CAYFTY010000563.1:0-3772 GCA_964346045.1 uncultured Bradymonadales bacterium
CTGGAAATGCCGCTTTTGATGAAGAGGCCTTTGGTCCGGTCGCCGCCGTGACCCGCGCACGCGATGCCGATCACGCCATCGAGCTCGCCAACTCGAGTGATTTTGGGCTGGGCGCGAGTCTCTGGACCGAGCGTGACGACCTCGACCATTTCATAGACCGCGTTCACGCCGGAAACGTTTTCGTCAATGGAATGGTGAAGTCAGACCCGAGGCTTCCATTCGGTGGCATCAAAGACTCAGGCTACGGACGAGAACTTTCGATGCTCGGCATCCGACAATTCGTCAACGCCAAGACCGTCTGGATCAAGTAGCTCCGGTCACGAAAGACGAATCTCAGTGCCCGAGCGCCCATCAGGGTCTGCAAAATCAGGCAGTCTGTACACTCCGACGTCATCCGCGTCGTCGACGGAGACCGTGGCCCGACTAACCTCGCCGGCGGGAGGATGTCTCCACTCGAATTCGCGCTCAGGTACAAAACGGGCGAGCTCGAGCGCGAGGCGTCCGAACGTGACGCGCGCGTTGATCTCACAGAGTGGTCGCTCGACAAGCGCCTGATCCAGCCGCCCTTCAAAGGCATCGATGCCGAGCGGCCCTCGATACCCCTGCTCGTAGACCCGACGGGCCGCGTCACGCGCGAGCAACTGCATCTTTCTTGATGGCTTTTCCTCCGCGATTCGATGCCCGCGGTGGTTCCCCATCGCATCGGTGATGAGCTCGCACACGCCTAATTCACGCGCCCCAGATTCTTCGAGCTCGAACTGGATCGACCAGTCGCGTATTCGGTCGACCCGAGGCTCGACCACGACGGCGTCGACCAGCGCAAATTGTCGTTCCAACCATATTGCCTGGTCATCACTGAGTCTCGCATCTGCAGCCACGATGCGTTCGCGACCCGCCACCCCAAAGGGGTTTTTGACAAAGAAATCGCCCGAGCGATTCGCCAGAGCTTCTTCGATTTCCTCGGGGCTTTCGCAGATTTGCGCGCCGGGTAAAGAAGCTCCCAGCGATTCTTCGAGTGCAGCCGAGTAGACCTTGGAGTTCACATGCCGTACGCACTCGGCATCAGGGAAGTTCCCCTCGGGACGAAGAGCCAAAAATGAGGGTGTCACGCCCCACGCCAGCCACTCGCCGTCACCGCTTTGATCGCGAGGCCGAGCATTCTCACAACCAGGCATGAGTCGCAGGATGTGAGACCATCGCTGGTTCTGACGGCGTACCGCACGTGTCTCGGGTCGTCGACCGAGCATCAGCTCATATTCGAAGTCGAGATTGACGTAGAGGTTCACGCGCCGCGACTTTCGAGATGATCGACGACTTTCTGGACGTGTTCTTTAAACTTCAACTCCATCGCGAAGGCAGCCTCGACCTTGCCGTCCTCGTCGACGACGTAGGTGACGCGCTTTGAGACTGGAAGGAGCATTCGTTTTACGTCGAATGATTTCGAGATTTCGCCATCACGATCGGCAAGGATCGGAAAGCTGGCTCCGGTCTCTTCGGCGAATTTGCACTGTGTATCGAATGTGTCGATCGACACCGCGACCACGCTCGCACCGAGCTCTTCGATCTCGGGAGCGACTCGTGCGAATTCACGCGTCTCGATCGTGCACCCGGTCGTAAACGACTTGGGATAAAAGAAAATCACGAACGGTTCTCCGAGAAGGTCTCCAAGAGAGACTTCGCCCCCGGTGCTCGCCTGCGCACTGAATTCAGGTACTTTCTGTCCGATACTCAACATGATTCCTCCAGGCTCGCTCTTGGGATGCCCCGTGGGTGAGAAGAGGTTCTTCTCAGACTTCCCAGTCGACGTCGAGCTCATCCCCTGCCTCGAGCTCGTCGGCATCGAAGGGCGCATCGGTGTCGATCGCTCGCAGAAATTTGAAGGCGTAGATGCCGGTATCGTGGCCGTCGCCCCACACGATCGTGAATGCGTAATTGCCGACCTGATGGACGTCGTCGATGCGACTCGAAGCGTCGGTTCTCAACGGCACCCATGTGGGTGGGCCGCCGCTATGTCCCTGGCAATGAGCACACGGACAAAAGCCTCGCAAGAGCGCTGTCGGATATTCAGCTTCTCGGTCATCGCTGTATTTGATGAAAAGCACCCGGTCTTCTTCGCGATAGCGGAGCTGGACGGGATGAGGGACATAGCTCATGAACTTTCCTTTTGACGGAAGACGTAGACCTGACCGTTATCGGCCCCTACCGCGAGGATGCGCTCGGTGGCATCCACACACCACGGTGCGGTGGATAGAGTGAGGTTTTGATGCGGCTCGAGACGACCTCGTTCATAGACGAGAACCTGGCCCTCTTCACCGGCCGAGAAGAGCGTTCCATCATCTCGCAGATGGATGGCGCGAGCCTGACCTCGATGCCTCAAAAGTGTCTCAGGCTGGTGGCCACTCAAGAGAAATACCTCTCCGTTCGCTGCACCCCACGCCGTGACCGCTCCGATCGTCGAGCAGTCGAGCAGCTGGTCATAGCCGTCGAAATGATCGATCTGCATCCATTTTTGATTCCACACCCGGAGAGTTCCGTCATGCCCGGCAGTCACGACTCGTGAGGTGCTATGAGACGCAGCGGCAACCGGGCCATCGTGGCCTTCGAGAATCGCCCTGCATTTGCCACGCTCGAGGCTCCAGAGTCGTGAGGTACCATCGTAGCTCGAGCTGAGCAGAAAGCGGGAATCGGCAGAAAACGACAACGATGTGACCCACGAGGAGTGTCTACCCAGCACGGTGTGTTTGGGCCGCGCCCCCACCGCGAGCAGCCAAATATGGATCTGCCCGTCGTCGCCTGCTGCGGCGAGCATCTGCCCGTCGGCACTGAATGCGACATCATTGAATCCTTTGGATTTCAGACGAAAACGATGTTCCTGATCGCCGTTGAGGTTCCATACACAGACGGATTGATCGCCGCCGCACGAGGCAATGAGGGCGCCATCTGGCGAGACCGCAACCCCATAGACCCAGTCATGCGGGCTTCGAATCTCGTGAATCTGCTCGAAGTTTGCCGCCTCGTTCTTCTTGCGCCGCCGCATGATCCCCATTGGCGGCGCGGTGCCCTGATTCGAAGGTCGTGATTCCCAGAACGAATGTACGTCCACCTCTTCAACGCCTTCGATGTGATCGACCGGCTTCCTGAGCTCTCGGGCCAATCGCTCCATATCCTCGATGGCACCGGTCGATACGACCGACGGCTCGAGTTCCTTTTCTTCGCGAGGTCTGGTGTCTTCCTTGAGGCCCGCAACTTCGCGCGCGGGAGACTCTTGCTGGAGTCTTTCGTTGTCCAGGGCAGCTCTGTCCTCACCCACGTCAGACGACCCATCGATGACAGGTTTATTCTGTTGGGTTCGTGGGCGATCGAAATCCTGGGGCGGAGGCTTTGGCTCGGCCGTCACAGACGGATCGTGCGACGGCTCTGGCGACCGCTCTGCATCGCTTCGAGTGAAAGCGTGGGTCTGTGTCTGGCCGAGTGAAGCCTCATTCTCTTCCTCGGGCTCCTCTTCCACCTGACGGAACGGCATTTTATGCGCGCCCGAATCGGGCTCGCGTGCTTTCGAGGGAGCCGGAATGCCGGCGACCGGGACACGAGGCGCCGATCTCTGCGCGGTGGTGGTCTCATCTTTGGGTTTCGCACTCGATTCTTCGCGGGGCTTCGAGATCTCGTCGAGGCCCGCCTCCGAATCGATCATGGCATCGAGCACATCCTCAGGAATGGGGCCGTCGCGCACGAGACTGTCGTCGGCACCGATCCCCATCAGAGTAGAGCCACC
>CAYFTY010000564.1:0-3769 GCA_964346045.1 uncultured Bradymonadales bacterium
TGACGATCCCCTGGATCACCTTTTCGTTGGCCTCGACATCCTCGGTCGCGATTATCTCGAGGCCAACGAAAAGGTGATCCAGGGTATCGTCAAGGCATCCGTCCAGCGAAACGACGCCGATTCGGTCGCTGCTTTGCTCGAGGGCATGCAGGGTTATCCAGACTTGAGCGAGTTGGCCGGCGGCGTCGACGCGCCGACTCTCGTGATCTCTTCGGATGAAGACCTGCTCGTCGAACGCGATGGCGCGCAGGCGCTCGCCGAGCTTTGCGGCGGTCGTCACGTCGAGATCAGTGGCGTCGGGCACACGATTCCCATCGAGGCTCCCGAGCGATTCCGTGAGCTCGTCATCGATTTCTGCTCGTCATGAAAGTTTTCTACTCCGAACGATATACGGTCGAGTTGCCTGAGGGGCATCGCTTTCCGATGCAGAAATATCGCAAGATTCGAGACGCCTTGCTGCAGAGCGAGACTCTGCATATCTCACACCTCGCCGAGCCGCCCGAGCCGACGGTGGCCGAACTCGGTCGGGCCCATGAGCCCGCTTTCGTCTCGGATTTTCTAGAAGGATCGCTCGATCGACGAGCGATGAGACGCATTGGCTTTCCGTGGTCCGAGGGGTTGGTCGGCCGCATCCTGACGACCGTAGGCGGCTCACTCGCGGCGGCGCGACACGCACTCGAATACGGGTTTGCAGGAAATCTCGCCGGAGGCACCCATCACGCCGGTGCTTCGCGGGGCGAGGGCTTTTGTGTGTTCAACGACGTCGCAGTCGCCTGCCGAAATCTGCAGGCGGAGAACCCCGATTTGCGGATTGCCATTCTCGACCTCGACGTCCACCAGGGAAACGGAAACGCCGAGCTTCTCGCCGACGACGAACGTATTTTGATCGTCAGCGTGCATGGCGAAAAAAACTACCCGTTCGAGCGTGTTCACTCGCATCTCGACTTCGGATTGCCCGATGGAGCCACCGACGATGTCTTCGTGGGGGTTGTCGCTTCGGTGCTTCCAGAGGTATTCGAGTTCCAACCCGACATCGTGATGTATCAGGCGGGTGTGGACGGTTTGAAATCGGACACATTGGGTCGACTATCTTTGACCTACAGCGGATTGCAGCGACGCGACGAGATGGTGCTCTCGGCATGCCGAGAGCGGAACATACCCGTCTCGCTCGCGCTGGGTGGCGGATACGCCGACCCCATTGAAGACACAGTAAGAGCGCACGTCGGCACCTATCGTGTCGTGCGTGATTTATTCGGATAAACGCCCAAGGAAAAAACTATGGATTTCGGAAGTCTCAAAGTCACATGGCTCGGACACTCAACCTTTCTATTCGAATACGACGGAAAGAAAATCCTCGTCGATCCCTGGGTCGAAGGAAATCCGTCGTGTCCCGAAGAGTTCAATGACATCGAGCCGGACGCTATTTTGATTACGCACGGGCATGCTGACCACATCGGGGACGTCTTCAGCGTCGCCGAGCGCTCTTCGGGACCCATCGTCGGCATTTTTGATCTGACGACCTGGCTGGGCACCAAGGGTGTCGATGAAGACCGACTCATGGGCATCAATAAAGGCGGGACGGTCGACCTCGATGATTTCGGGATGTCTGTGACGATGGTCGATGCGCATCACTCGTCTTCGTTCACCGAAGAAGACGGAACGATCGTCTACCTCGGCGAGCCCGCCGGATTCGTTTTGAGCTTCGATGATGCACCGACGGTCTACATCGCCGGTGATACCTGTCTCTTCGGTGACATGGAGTGGATTGGTCGGCTCTACGATCCCGAGGTTGCCATCCTGCCCATCGGTGACCGTTTCACGATGGACCCAGCAGCCGCAGCGTGGGCCTGCGAACTCACGGGCGTGGATGCCGTCATTCCGTGTCACTGGGGAACCTTTGGACTGCTCACGGGTACGCCGGACATGCTCTCGGAGGCGCTCGATGAACTCGACCTCGATATCGAAGTGCTCGCGCTCGAACCGGGCCAGAGCGCCTGATTTACGATCGTTTGGACGGAGCGGCCGGGCCCGAGGGCTCGGCTTTTTTCGTTGGTGCATCCATCGTCAGGCGTCACGGCTTGACTCGCATTTGGCACATCACTAATAATTGTCGAGTAAATAACTCGGGAATCGATTTCTAGATTCTCGACCTCAGAACTCGGGAATTGCGTTGAGGATGTCCAACAAAGGGATTTACGCACTTCGGGCTGTTTTCGACGTGGCATTTCACGGCGAAGGAGAACCGGTGCAGCTCAAGGATATCGCCGAGCGCGAGTCGATCCCGTTGCGCTATCTCGAACAGATTTTCCAGGATTTGAAAAAGGCGGAATTGATCCGCAGCAAGCGTGGCCCCAGGGGGGGCTACTCGCTGATTCGCGAGGCGCATGAAGTCAGTGTTGCCGATATACTCGATGCGGTCGACGAATTACCGGCGCTCCCTGAAGTCAGTGATACGTCGGGAGACCCGTTCCTTGTGACCGATTCATTTTGTGCAGACCTTCTCTCTGAGTTGCGAGACCGCATGGCAGAGTCCTCCGTCGCGGACATGATCGACCGTGCGGGCGAGCTCGGCGTGACGAGAGAGAGCTACGAGAGCTTCGTCTATGTCATCTGAGACCGAAGAGCCCCGGCATGCCTACGAGCCCCGCATTCTCGACGACCTCGCGGATGTGGAAAGCATGGAGGCGCTGGTCGGAAACACCCCGCTCTTTCGCATGGGAGAAGACGATAGTCTGGATTTCGTGAAGCTCGAAAACCGGAATCCGAGCGGCAGTATGCGCGATCGCTACATTGCTGAAATCGTCGAGCGGGCTCTTCATGCAGGACAGATCCGCATCGGCGATACGGTCGTGCTCGCGAGCATGGACGATTCGGCAGTCGCGGCTTCGTTCATCGCAAGCGTGCTTGGTCTCGAGTCGGTGGTCTTCGCGCCCGAGAGCAGCAGTCGGCGTCTGGTGCCGCTCGTCGAACGGTACGGTGCACGCATCGAGTGGATCGGAGAGGCGACGCTCGACGAGACTGCGCAGAAGGCTGCGAAATGGGCGAGGTCGTCGGCCGACCGATTCTACGTCGATGGATATCGTCGTATGGCGGTCCAGGATGCGTACAAGTCGATCGCGACCGAAATTCTCGCAGCTCTCGATGGAGTGCCACTGGGCGGCTTCGTTACATCGGTTACGACGGGGGCGACCTTTCGAGAGGTCTCCCGACTATTGCGCGCCAAACAACCCGACCTCGAAGTTCGGGGCGCTCGGCTCGTCGAAAACGAATACGCAACGGCGGAAGAAAATCCATACATCACGCAGGTAGGCCTCGCCGAGGTCTGGAGCGTTCGCGACGAAGTTGCATCTCAGATGGGACTGATGCTCGGGCCCAAGGGAGCTGCCTGTGTGATGCTCGCCCGAAAACTGAGGAATGAAGTTCAGCCGGGGAGGGCGATCGTCGCGCTGAATCCCGATGCGGGACAACGCTATCTCGGCTGGGAAAACAAAGAACTTTTCAAAGTCTGATTTTTTGACGAAAGGAGTACGTCATGGCTGTGTCTGTTCGAATCCCCACCCCACTTCGAAAATTTACAGAAAATAAGGACGTCGTCGAAGTCGACGGAAGCAGCGTCGGAGAGGCTCTCTCGGCGCTCACCGAAACGCATCCCGATCTCAAATCTCGCATCTTCAAAGAGGACGGGAGCGTTCGTCGCTTCGTGAATATTTTTGCCAACGACGAAGATATTCGCTTCCAGGATAATCTCGAGACCGACCTGCAAGATGGT
>CAYFTY010000565.1:0-3765 GCA_964346045.1 uncultured Bradymonadales bacterium
TGGAGGATGGATGAACGAAGAACTCACCGAAGATGAACTCGCAGAGCTCTACCAGAGGCTACTCAGGTTGCGAGAAGAACTCAGCGAGGTGCTCACGAGCGCTCGAGAGTCGTCGAAGCCTGTCGACCTCGACAATCCGATCGGACGGCTATCGCGCGTCGATGCGCTCCAGCAGCAGTCGATGGCCAAGGCGCATCGACAGCGTGTGGAGACCCGGCTCCGCCTGACTGCGCAGGCCCTGGAACTCTACAAAAAGGGCGACTACGGCTTCTGCAGGTTTTGCGAAGAGCCGATTGGCTACAAAAGACTCAAGGCGCGCCCGGAATCTCCGATGTGTGTGGCCTGTCAAACCGAGCGAGAGCAGGGCTGAAAACGCTTTATCGCTCGGCTACGACGTCGACTCCGCGCCAGAACGCAATCCGCCCCTTGATTTCGTCAGCCGCTGGTTTGGGGTCGGGGTAGTACCATGCAGCGTCTTCGTTTTTCTCGCCTTCGACATCGACGTGATAGTAACTCGCTCTTCCTTTCCAGCCGCAGACGGTGTGGGTCGGGCTGTGTTCGAGAAAGTCGAAATTCACCGAGTCTTCGGGAAAATAATGGTTGCCTTCCACGACGACTGTGTCGTCGCTCTGGGCGATGATTTCTCCATTCCAGACTGCTTTTGCCATGTGGGCCTCCTTGCAGGCGTACACCTCATAGATGCGAGATGTGTTGCTGGAGTTTCGTCGAGCTTGCGGTAGCCAGCGGCCAGCGGTTAGCTTGTGCGACAACGCGTTTCTTCATGGAGTGATGATGACCATTCGAATCAGCATGTTCTTCGCTCTGCTACTCAGCATTGTAATTGGGTGCGAGCAACCGCCGTCCTGGCCTGCGCAGGCTAAGCTCGTGGCGACTGATATCAAGGGCACTGAGGTCAAGCTCGAGTGGCCATCAGCTGGTGAAGAGGTCACCGCCTACAAGATCAAGAGGGGCGATGAAGTCATCGCCGAGCTCGAGGCCGACTCACAGAGCTATACGGCGACGAATCTCGAAGGACAGACGGAGTACGTGTTCAAGGTCGAGGCTTCCGACAAGAAAGGGCAGTGGTCAGCACCGCTGCAGGTCCAGGCCAAGACCCTCGACGCGACGCCCCCCACCTGGCCCGAAGACTCGGAGTTGAAGGTGAAAGTCGAGTCGAAAGGTGCGTTGGGAGCGAAGGTTACGTTCACGTGGACACCGGCCGAAGATGACACCGAAGTTACGCAGTATCAGCTCAAACGTGAGGGTGAGGTGATCGAAACGTGGCCTGCGAGCGAAGAGAGCTTCGAATACCAATCGGTCGAAGTCGATGGCCTCTATACGCTCTACGCTGGAGACGCCGCGGAAAATTGGAGTGAAGACGGGCCGAGCGCACGGGTCTGGGCCAATAAGGGTATGAAAAATCTCTTGAATAGCCCGAGCTTTAGGTCCAAAGGTGGCCCGAAGCTGAATCTAGGACTCGGTCAGTAACTTCCGAAACTTGATGGGCTCGGTGACATTCTTGACCTTGGCCTTTTCACGACTGCCAAAGGTCTCATCGTCGCCATACGCGATGACGGCTTCCTCCATCACCAACGTCTCGCCAGTCTCGGCGAGCCCTTGCAGTCGCGCCGTGTTGTTCATTCCCGAACTGAACCCCGTATAGCTGTCGCTGGGACCAAAGAAACCGACGTAGAGAGGGCAGTAATTGACGCCCGCCGACACGGTGAGTTTCTGATCTGCAAGCTCAGGAAAATCAGGGCTTTCGCCCAGACGTTCGGTGTAGAGCTTAATGCGTCGCGTCGCCTCGATCGCCTGATAGCAGGCTTCCTTGCCACTCATTTCAAAGAATGGCGGACCCCAGAGACCGATGATGCAGTCGCCGACCATTTTGTCGAAGACGCCACCGGTTTCCCAGATGATGTCCACCACGTGTTTGCTCCAGCGATCGACCAGGGCTCCGATTCTCTCGGGTTCTCGCAGGATCTGTTCGCTGAGGTGGGTGAAGCCGGCGATATCGGTGTAGACCACGGCAACACGCTGCTGGCGCGGCGTCAGAAACTCATCGACGTAGTCGCGGGTCTGGAGGAGCCGGTGGACTGTATCCTGTGGGAAGTGCTTCGAAAGAAGGCGCCATTCTTTGCTGAAGTCGACCGCGCGCTGGCGAAGGTAGTCGGCAAAGCGGTCGACGATGTCGCGCGCAAAGGGTGGAAGTCGTGATTCCTGTGTGCCAACGATGAGACGGCCGATGATGCTACTCTCGGTTCGGCCTCGGATCGGAAGGTCTTCGATGAAGGGGGCTTTGACGTTGAGCTCGCGCAGCGCGTCGTCCTCGCGGTCGCCCTGCAGAATCGACATGGCTGCTCCACGCAAGAGCGACTCGATACGCTCGTCGAGTTGGTGGGCCGAACTGTAGCGTTCTTCTCCACCCGTGATCACGCGGTAGGTGAGGCTTCTTCGGTCGAGAAAGTTCTCGGACATGAAGACAATGACGAGGTCGACGAACGGCGCATACTCGTGCAGGACCTCGATGGCCTTATCGAGGCCGTCTTCGAGAATCGGCATCTTCAGGGCGTCGCTGAGTTTTTCCATCGCGCGTTGCTTCATACGCGAGTCGGCGACCGAACCGAGAAAATTGTCGACCTGTTCGGACCAGGCCGAGATTACGGCGTGAAGGACGTCTTCGTCGGTGGCGAGTTGAGCATCGAAGATCAGGAAGACGACGCCGATGGCCTTGTCGGCGATGTCGAGGCGTCTGCCAGCGATGAGGCCCGCGTCAGTCTCGGCGAGGAAAGTCCCCTGGTCGATGGTCTGGTCGGTCAAAAACTCGAGGTCGACCCGGGTGAACGGCCGCATATCGGGGAAGAAGTAATTATGAAGGTCTCCTTCCTCGTCGCGGGTTCGGACCACCGCAGATTCGGCCCCTGTCGCTTTAATCAGGATCGAAAGAAGCTGCGGCATTGCGGTGTCGAGCGGTGCATGCTCGCGCATGGCACGTTCGAGAATATCGTCGGCTTCACCGACGAGTCGCAACTGAGCCTCGAGGAGTCGAATTCGCTCGGCATCACTCATCTTCGCTTCCTTTTTCATATTCCCAACGCCCTGATTGTACATGATGTTCGCGGCTCGCCCACACCGAGTGTCAGGTGGTCTCACGAAAGCTCGAATAAGTTAACGACACCTCGGAGAGTGCTGCCGATGCTGGCCCGATCGATGTGACGGCCTCTGGGCTCACCTACAGCTTCTGAAGAAGCCGGGCATGGCTGGTCTCTCGTCACCGTGTCTGGTACCTCGGACGTGCCTCAGAGGAGATCGAGATGACGAGACGATGGAAGATTTTGATGGTGGCGCTGGCGAGTCTGGTGCTTTCTTGTTCTGCCCAGAAAAAGGCCCAGGTCGAAGATCCCGAGCCGCAGAAAGAAGGGACGAAGCAATCGGCGGGGGCGCAGTTGAACGACTTGCTCGACCAGCTTCGCGAGCTGCAGATGCAGACGTATCCGCGATGGGCAACCTACGAGGGCGATCGACGCTTTGATGACCGGCTCGAAGACCTGACGATCGAGGCTCGCGACCAGTACATCGATCGTTACCTGCGTATTGCCGACGCCATCGCGTCGATTGAGAGAGACAGACTCGACCCTCAGGACCAGGACACGCAGCGCATGGTCCAGATTTCGGCCGAGCTCATCGAGGCGCGAAAGAAATGCTCGTTCGAATTGTGGAGCATCAACGGGCTTGGTGGCCCGCAGGTTGACTATCCGATGATGC
>CAYFTY010000566.1:0-3764 GCA_964346045.1 uncultured Bradymonadales bacterium
GCTCCTTCACCTTCCGCTCCCGCAGCCCCAGGATCGGCGAGTGCGCCCTCGGCATCTCCGGCCGCTCGAGCGCCCGGGGCAGGGGCCAACGGCAGCGCAGCGCCTGCGCGAGCACCCCAGCCCGAGCCGGCACCGCAGCCTGCTCCGCGTCCGCTCGCGTCTGTCGACATCGACGAAGGTGATTTCGAGAGTAAGACCTTCTCGGGACCGGTGATCGGGCTCTTCGTCGTCTGTGTGATTATCGGGATGGTCTTTGGCTACGCCGGGGCATCGACGATGTTCACCAACGAAATCGACGAGGCACGCACGAGCGACGCGATCAAGCTCGCCGAAGCGGTCGAGCCTCGGGTCAACACCTTCGTCAACGAAGTGCATCCGCAGGTTCAGAAGTTGAGCGAAACCACCGTGAGCTTCGAAGCCGCCAAGGCCCTGGGCGATAAAGAATTTGCAGTCGCCGGAAATGTCTTCAGCAACAACCGGCTGCTCCTGGGATCGGTCGCCATCGACAACGTCACTTCGTACGCTGTGGATTCGTCGCTCTTGAAGACGATGCTCAATGAGCACGCTCGGATGACCACGAAAGTCGATCGCGAAGAGCTCGAGCAACTCGCCAAAGATAATAAGGTCCTCGAAAACGAGGCCTTCGGTGTCGTCTTTGACTACAAATACATTCTCAGTCGAGGCGGTGACGAGAATTATATTCCAAAGCCCGGACAGCTCGTGGTCGCCAAAGGGCAGCCTGAGGGAAAAGAAGGCAAGGGCCAGGTCAACGTGCAGTTCCTGGGCGGATCTCAACCTCGCGCAGTCGAGCTTCAGGGCTTCATTCCGATCAGCAAAGCACAGATTCTAAAGTCGGGTGGCGGCAACGCGATGACCCGCTACCAGAAACGCGTGCGGCAGATTAAGTTTCAATCGGACAAGATTGCCAAATACGCCGAAAACGTTCCGGTTTCGCTCAGGAAAGTGGCCGAGGGCGAATGACCAGGTCTTGAATCTGTGAGAGCCCACGTTCACAGCGGACGTGGGCTTTTGTTTTTGGGGCAGCCGAGGTGGCAGGTGGAACATACGATTCTGGAAATTTTTGAAAATCGGGTGAATCAATCGGGAACCGACCCTGCGTTGCGCTCTCGAGCCGATCACGGATGGGAAGCCTTTTCATGGAATGAATGGTGGGACCGTGCCGAACGCGTCGCCGCAGGGCTCATCGAGCTCGGACTTTCGCCAGGCGACCGCGTGGGGATTCTCTCGCGAACCCGCAGTGAGTGGGTCATCGCCGATATTGCGATCCTGATGGCAGGCGGCGTTTCGGTGCCGCTCTATCCATCGAGCCTACCGGCGACATGCATGCACATCATTCATGACTCCAAGCCGTCGCACATCTTCGTCGAGGATCCGAGTCAGCTCGATAAGCTTGCCGATGTTCGCGGAGACATCCCGTCGGTCAAAAGCTGCATTGTTTTCGACGATGCGGCTGTATTTCCGCGGCCTGACTGGCGCGGTCGGCGCGAGGTACGACTCTCGGACATCGATGTGCCATCGCACTGGCAGCACACGCTCGACACCCTCGAGAGCGAGGGCAGGCGTGCATTATCGACCAACCTCAAAAAGGTCGTATCACGCCGCAGGCAGGTCGAAGCCGACGATCTCGCCACGATCGTATACACATCGGGAACCTCGGCGATGCCTCGGGGCGTCGAGCTCACCCATCGTAATCTTGCGACCGAGGTCGCTTCGATCGAGTCGATGGGCTTTCTTTCGCCCAATGATGTTCAATTACTTTTTTTACCCCTCGCCCACATCTTTGCGAGGGTGCTTTATCTCTCGTCGATCGGTTACGGGCTCGAGACGGTGATGCTCAAGAGTGTCGACAGACTGGTCGAGCGGCTGGTCGAAGTACGACCTACGTTTTTTGCTGGAGTTCCGCAGATTTTCGAGCAGATTCGCAGTCAAATCCTTATCGATGCCCATCGCCATGGTGGACTGAAAGCGTCGTTATTCGAGCATGCCGTAGAAGTCGGAAAACGTCTCTCGGAAGCCGAACAAGGAGGGCGTGAAGCAGGACTTCTCGATCGGGCGCAGGAGAAGATCTTACGCGAGCTCGTATTCGGGCGTATTCACGATCTCTTCGGCAAACGTATCCGGTTTTTGGTCAGTGGCGGAGCTCCACTTGCGGTCGAGGTCTCCGAGTTTTTCCACGCCGCTGGAATCCTGATACTCGAAGGGTATGGGTTGACCGAATCGTGCGCCGTGGCATCCGTGAACACTCCCGACGAGTTTCGCCTGGGCTCGGTAGGACGCCCGCTTCCAGGCGTAGAGATCACGATCGAAGAAGACGGAGAAATCCTGATTCGCGGCGAAACCGTGATGCGCGGATACCACAACGAGCGCGGTGCGAATCAAGAGGTCTTCGACGAGGACGGCTGGATGCACACTGGTGACCTCGGGCGCTACGACCGAGACGGCTTTCTCTGGATTACGGGTCGGAAGAAAGACATGCTCGTGACTGCCGGCGGCAAAAATATCGCGCCACAACCCATCGAGCGACGCCTCATTGCTTCTCCGTACATATCGCAGGCCGTCGTGATCGGAGACTCGCGTCCGTTCGTGGCCGCGTTGATTGGTCTACGCGTCGAGGCCATTCGGGCGCGGCTGGCCGAAGAGGGCGTCCAGATCGATGGTCCGATGGACGAGCATCCGCGAGTTCGGAAATTGATCGCCACGATCATGCATGAAGTGAACGATGAACTTTCGACCTACCAGACGGTCAAACGCTTTGAGATTCTGCCTCGCGATCTCGAGGCTGCCGAGTTGACACCTACGAATAAGGTGCGCCGGCAGGTGGTCCTCGAAAATTACGGCGAGCTGATCGACCGTCTATACGCGCCGAGTCACGCCTGAAGTGGAGGTTTCATGCGGATCGGCGCCTTCGAGTGGATTCTTGGAAAAGTTTTTTGACGTACCTCCACCGCGGTGTACGGTGGATGTAGGTGGACGACCGAGCCTCACGGTTTGGCGACTACCAACCTGCTGCACGAGGGCGCAGTTAGGAACCCGTATCGAAGGCCGGCCAAGGATGGCCACCTGACACAAGGATGTGTCGCCTTCGGTACAGTTTTTCTTGCTCCGCGCGACAAGGATGTCGCGTTTGAGACTCAAGAGGAGGCGCCATGAAGAGCGAGAGCGTGATCCGCAGATCACCCAAGACCAGACCCAAATTTGCCGGCTTCCGTCGATACGTTCGCAAGGACGTGCGCACCGAGGTCACCGTTCAGGACCTCGAGGGCTGGGAGATTCCCCTCGAATCGCTGAATTTGAGCCCGACCGGCATGTTCGTCGAGTCCGATTTTCTTTTTGAAATCGGCGACAAACACGTTTTGATTTTCCGCTCGCCCCAAACGGGGGAGTGGTTCAGAATCGTCGCCGAGGTCGTGCGCGTCGAGGCCGGTGAAGAAGACCTGAGGGTCAGCCCGCCCGAGCCCATGGCGTCGGGCATGGCCTACGAATTCGTGAATACCGACGACCGTACCTGGTCTCAGCTCTGCCAGGTTCTGGGCTGTTGAACGAGCTTTTCGCATGAGCGCCAACCAGCCGATCGCATTTCAGAAGTTGCACGGCAGCGGCAACGATTTCATCGTTGTCGACGAGGCGCATTTTCCTTCGGATCTTCGCTGGGTGGAAGAGGTGTGCGACCGACATCGCGGCGTGGGCGCCGACGGTGTGCTGGTCGTCCGCGAGGTCGGAAGCGACCGCGCCCGCATGAAAAT
>CAYFTY010000567.1:0-3759 GCA_964346045.1 uncultured Bradymonadales bacterium
GAAGAAACTGTATCTCTCGATCGGCCCTCTCGTGAAGTGCTGCAGAAAAAAGATGACGGGCTCTTGCGAGGCGGTGTCGTGGTAGTCGACGAGCAGGCGAACAGTCGCGACATGACCGCCCCCAAAATTTCTGAGCGCGATTACCGAGGGATTCTCGAACGCAAAGAGGCCCGGGCTCAGCGCACAGGCTATGAGTCGGGGCCCAAGGTCGTCATGGGCCGCGAACCTGCCGACACCGACGAGAAGACTCAATTGACAGACCGTCAACGCGTTCTGGATCAGCTCGCCGAGCGCGAAGCGGCCGCGCCTCAACAAAGTCCTCGTCCAAGCCACGTCCGCGGGGTGTCGCCTTCATCCGATCCGCTCGAGGATGGACGCATGCACCTGCAGGTGCATGAGTCAGAGCCATCCCGGCGGTCTCGTCTCGAAATTGGCCCCACTCAGTTGCCAAACGCGAACCTGCCGTCGGCGCGCAACGACACGAAGAAATTGATTGCCGGTCTGGTCGCATTCTTCGTCCTGGTCATCATCCTCATCGTTCTGGCTGCTCTGCTCTTGATCTGACGCGCAGCCTGCGCCTTGAGGTATTGAGTGACATTGGGTAGGTAAGCCATATCTCAAGGATCGAGGTCGTATACGATGACGAATTCCAAGGCCACCGCGGCTCTTCTCTTTTGTCTCTCTCTGAGTCTACCGGCGGTTTCGCAGGCACAGATCTTCACCGAGGGAACACGCTCGGCAGGAATGGGAGAGGCTTACACGGCGGTCGCCACCGGTGGTGGCGGGCTCTATCACAACCCCGCCGGCATCGCCCGTACGGTGATGTACGCCGTCGACGCCACCTTCGAATACTCGCCGCTTGGCAGCACACTGAATGCAACGGTGGTGGATAGTAAGACCAATCCGGCCATTTCGGCCGGAGCAGGCTACAGCTATTTCTTTGGACGCGACGAAAACGAGGGAGTTACGGGCCATGACATTCGGCTCGGCCTCGCCCTGCCGGTCGTGCCGGATCGAATTTCGATCGGCGTCGGTGGACGCTATCTGATCCTCGATGCCGACGACGTCGAGCTCATCAATGGGTTTACCCTCGACGCCGGTGTATTGGCCAAAGTCGCCGAGGGACTGCACGTGGGCATCGCCGGCAAGAACCTCATCGACCAGTGTGACCGTCTTGGATGCGAGTCCGTCGCGCCTACGACCGTGGCCGCTGGCCTGGCATTCGGCAGCGATATCGGCCTCATTTTGAGCGGCGATGTGGGCTTCGATTTGACGACTGACCCTGACGCCGTGCAGCCCGAATACAGCATCGGGGCCGAGTATCTGGCGGTGGTCGTTCCTCTGAGAGCCGGATTCAATCGCATCGAAGCCACCGATCAGTCGCTGCTGACCTTTGGCGCAGGCTGGCGCTCGCGCTCGGCCGGATTCGACCTCGGATATCAGCTCGACCTCGCCGACACCGACGATATGTACTTTCTCGGTTCCTTCTCGGTCTATCTCTAAGGCAAAGCATGGAATCGCGCATCCGTGAGGCGCTCCGAGCACGATTTGGTGCGGAGTGCGCAGAATCGGCCGAACTCGAAAACCTGGGCGGACACGCCTCACTTCGAATCTACTGGCGTATTGGCTCGTCGTCGGGACGGCTGCCGCGCAACGAAAACACGCTGATGGCCATGGTCTTGCCGCAAGACAGTGACGCCCTCGCGAGTGAAGAAGGCGGCTCATCGAGCGATCCTGCACCCCAGGAGCTGCCATTCATCGCAGTCCAACGCTATCTCGCGCGCCTGGGCATGCCGGTTCCCGCCATTGATTTCGTCGATATGGACCTCGGGGTCCTGCTCCTCGAAGATCTCGGCGACATCATGTTCGAGAATGTCTATCTCGACGGCGAACAGACCACCGAGAACCTCTATCGCGAGGCGATTGACCTCTTGATTGGATTCCAGAGCGCGGTGCGTGACGATTCGCAGCAAGAGTGCATCTGCTGGGAGAAGTCTTTCGATCAGGAATTGTTGCGCTGGGAACTCGATCATTATCGAGAGTGGGGGCTCGACGAACACTATGGTCCCGACGCCCTCGATCCTCGGCGCAAAGCACTGAATGAAGTCTTTGACCGACTCGTCGCCGATCTTCTGGCGCTCGAACAGACTCTGGTCCTTCGCGACTACCAGTCGCGCAATATCATGCGGAAAAACGGCCGCTGGTACCTGATTGATTTTCAGGATGCCCTCGTCGGGCCATTTATCTACGATCTGGTGGCACTTCTGCGAGACTCGTATATCGAACTCGAGCCCGATCTGGTCGACCGACTCGTGGGCTATTACGCCCATGCCGGCAGCGAAGCCGGCCTGCCATGGTGTACAGGCGATGTACACCGAGCCTTCCACCTACAGACTCTTCAGCGAAAATTGAAAGACGCGGGCCGTTTCGTGTTTATCGATCGAAAGAAGGGTAATCCTTCGTTTCTGGAGTATTACGAGCCTTCGATCGGATACGTGCGAAATGCTCTCGAGCATCTCGACGGCTATGACGAACTCGAAGACATCTTGAAGGAAGTCGAGACGGTATTTTGAGCGAGACCTGGGAACAACTGCTCGAACGAAGAGAGGCCTGCTTTCGAGAGCATCCTCCCCGAGGCAGATACGCTCCCTCTCCTACTGGCCCGCTCCATCTCGGCAATATACGCACAGCACTTCTCGCGTGGTTGCAGGCTCGGCTCATGGGCGGAGAGTTCGTGATGCGGATGGAAGATCTCGACGAGCATCGAGCCGTCGAAGGATCGGCCGAGGCCATCTACGACGATCTACACTGGCTTGGACTCGACTGGGACGAAGGGCCCGATGTCGGAGGCGAGAGCGGACCCTACGTACAGTCCGAACGAAAAGAAATTTACGAAGCAGCGCTACGCTATCTCGAAGAGCATAACGAGGTCTTTCGTTGTTATTGCTCGCGAAAGGACATTCGAGAGGCGTCCACCGCGCCGCACGGACGCACGATTCTCTACCCGGGTACCTGCCGACAACTCACGCCGATGGAGGAGAAACAAGTCCAGGAATCCAAAGGTGGAAAAACCCCCTCGTTTCGAATACGAGCCGACGACGCCGTCATTCGATTTGACGACGAGATCGCCGGTGCATTCGAGGAATCGATCAGCGATGACGTCGGCGATTTCGTGCTTCGACGGGCCGACGAATTCTTCGCATACCAGCTCGCCGTCGTCGTCGATGATTGCCTGATGGGAATCACCGATGTCGTACGGGGCGAAGATCTTCTCGACTCGACGGGCCGACAGGTCTGGCTCTACCAGAAGCTGAGCTGCCAGGGCGTCCCACGATTCTGGCATGTCCCTTTGATGACGGACGAAGAAGGTAATCGCATGTCCAAACGCGACGGCTCGAAGTCGCTTCACGAATTGCGTGAGAAAGGACGAAGCCCCGACGAAGTGGTTGGCCTACTCGCGGCGAGTCTGGGTTGGGTCGAAAGCGGTGAGACCCTCAGTGCGAGCGAGCTTCTCAAAAGACTCGAGCTCGACGACGTTCGAAAACTCTCGGCCTGACGGTCGAGAGACGAACATCACAAAGACATCGGAAGTTTTATGAAGACCTTTCAATCGATCAATCCGACCAACGGTGAAGTGATCGCCACCCACGAAGGCATGGGTTCACGCGAGGTCGACCACGCGCTGGTGCAGGCACGTCGTGCCCAGAGCGAATGGTCTTCGACCTCGTTCGAGGCGCGCTCCGAGTTCTTTCACAGTGC
>CAYFTY010000568.1:0-3755 GCA_964346045.1 uncultured Bradymonadales bacterium
GTGCATGCCCGGGTGTTTCCTCGGCGCTGGGATACATCGGCTGCCGGTGGACAAGACCGGGTTGGGTCAGCGCGGACTTCTGCGTCTCGGTCAGCGTGACTCCCAGAGATCGCATCTCCGCGCGACCTGCGGATCCTGCCAGATCAAACGCCCGCCGATAGATGACCTGCATGTCCTTCGGACGAAGCGCCTGTCGCTTCTGCAGCATTTGGTTGACGAGCTCGGCGAGCTCGGGCGAACACCCAGGTCCCGCCTCGACACAGAATGAGTTCTCGAGTGTATGTGCGTATGTCTGGATCTCTTGTTGCTGGTCTTGCGTCAGTTGGAGCGCTCGCTCGCCGGTGATGCACCCGTAGGCCACCAGTCCCAGACTGTAGATGTCTGTGCGGTGGTCGAGCTCATCGCCTCGCGCCTGCTCGGGAGACAGATAGCTCAATGTCCCCAGAATCGAGCCCGGCTGCGAAAGCTCGGTAATCGGCCGGCTGTCGTCGTAGTAGCTCTCCAGGGTCTTCGCGATCCCGAAATCTGTGATCAGAGCGCGCCAGTCCGCGTCGCGTATCATGATGTTGTCGGGCTTTACGTCCCGGTGGATGATCCCCCGCTCGTGCGCTGCATACAGACCGTTCGCAACGCCGCCGATGACCTGAAGCGTCTCGATCTCGGTGAGCCTTCGACCATGCAAAATCTCGTGTAGATTGCGGCCCTCGATAAACTCCATGACGAGGTAGTAGCCGCCCCACCAGCCCGCGAAATCATAGACGTCGACACAGTGGGAGGAGGTCCTGCTGACCTGTGCGAGAGCTTGCGCTTCTTTGTAGAAGCGCTTCAGGTAGATCTGGTCGCGCCTTCGTACCGCCGCGTTGATCTCGAAGGACTCCCCGTTGATCATTTTGCTGCGAAGAGACGGGGGACGTAGAAACTTGATGGCGACTTCTCGCTTCAGCCTCTCATCGCTCGCCTTGACGACGGTACCGAAGCCGCCGGAACCAAGCACGCGCTCAATCTCGTAGCGGCCATCAAAGAGACCGTCGAGATTCAACAGATCATCGGCTGTCCACAGCCGGTATTCGTCCAGAGAAAGGTCTTCCATCCACTACAGCCTGATGCCTTCTTGAATCAGCGGCCAATCGAAGGGAGGTATCCACCCTTGCTCCTCGAAAAACAAGAAGAGCACCGACGCCATAAAGCCGGACCGAGACATCGTGTGTTCCTCGAGGATTGCATCGATGCCCTCGACGAGCTCGGGATGAATGCTGAGCATCACATTCGTCAACTCAACAGGCGCATGGGGCGAGAGGAAAGGCAGGCGTTGATCTGGATCGCGCGTCTCGCGATACCATCTCAAGTACCTGTCGACCTGGGTGTCCACCAGTTCGTGGGTGCGAAGCCGCCTGGTGGCGGCCTCGACCTTGAACTTCTGCCAGATATCGGCGTCCACGCGAAGCTGCGCGTTGACTCGACCGCCCCCGCTCGAATCCTCAGGGGCCCACGGGGGGTCATCGGACGGAAGCTCGATTTTCTGAAAGGGTGGACTGATCCCGCATCGCACCATTTCACACAAGATGGCCGTATAATAGGCCGCCCATCCCTCGATTCCTTGCGAACCTGAGAGCGCAGCGAATGCCTCCAGGCAGTCCCGCGTGACGTTGAGGGCCACAAGTGTCGTTCGCTCGTCGTTGTCGGCTTTTCCGTAGGGAGGTCCGAGCCACGGGACATGTTTCCCGGAGTCGGGGTGCACGCGTCGCAGCACCCATGCCAGCCGAGCAATCGCTTCGTAGTAGAAGTCCCTCAAGTTCTGGTCGTTCTTGATGACATGGGTCTTAATCGTCCAGAATTCGTCTTCGAAGAAGCGACACATGTATCCAGAGGTGTCTTGTTCTCCGACGCCGAATTGCTCGCGCCAGTCCCATGCGCTGAACGTATCCGCTTCATTTAGCTTCAAAAGTTTCTCTCCACTTCGGAAATGGCACTTACCATATGTCTTGAGCCCTGTCGCTTCAACCCCCGACTTCACCGAGTTCCTCCTCGAGCATCTGGACGGCGTGTGCATCGCCGAGCGAAATCACTGCCGTCTCGACCAGGGCGAGAATCACCCATCCCGTGGCGCTGACGAGCCAGAAGATGCGGCCCTCGCGCACGAGCGTACGTTCCCCGAGGCGAATCACGTCGCCGTGGCGCCTCGCTGCCTTGCACGCAAGAGCGTAGGTCGACTGAATGGGCGTCATCGTTTCGTTTCTCATCGCGCTGCACACGTACTCGGGAAATTCGTCCCACCCACGCACTCGACCTCATCGGTCACGTTCCCCTCGTAGGTGTTGCCCGAGGTTTCGAGCCGGCCGTCTCGCTCGGTCGAAAGCCCGAAACGCGCGCTGTGCCGAATCGCTGAGTCGACGACGACCGCGTGTGCCCGGTGGTCGACATAGACATTGGACTGGTGGCGCCCGTTGATGTCCTCGAATCCACCTCCGTACTCCATGATCGTGTGTTCAAACTCAGAGACCCGGCTCGCCCCGATCCATAGACCACCCCAGAAGCCCTTGGTGCTCTGAAGACCGGTAAAGGTGATCGGGGCCTCCGCGCTCCCGAACGCACGAATCGCCCCCTGGTCTTTGGTCTGCAGATAGATCTGCGAGTCGAAGACGACCTTCGTCCCGGCCTCGATCGTAATCGTTGCGAGGATGCGATGCCGGTCGTTCAAATTCGGCCCGAAGAGATACGGGACGTTGAGCGTCTGCCAGGTCGCGTCTTCATCGATGTCGTCGGTGTCCTCGATCAAGATGTACGGCTCGGCGGCTCCCGTGTAGTCGCTGTCTTTGTCGAGCATCGAGATGCCATTTCCGTAGACCTCCACCGGGTAGCCCCCGACACCCTCGAAACGTACACGTTCCATCGTTTGCAGCGTCGAGTCTTCGTGCAACTTGAGACCTGCCGCATCGGTACTTCGGATTTCGACGTCCTCGAGCGTCACACGTCCGAACTCCTCGACCTCGACCGCAGCGATGTCCGAGCCTGCGTGCTCGATCACGACATGACGCAGACGATTTTCGACCGAGGGCGACCCGACTCGAATGCCCTTCCAGAAGCCCCGCTCGGGCTGGGCGCCGGTAAACACAACGGGCATCGTGTCGCTCGTCCCCTCGGCCACGAGCTCGCCGTCCCGACCGATGTACAGGCCGGTATCAGCCGGCATCACCACCGTGGTTTCAGGCGAGATCGAAAGGCGTGCGCTGACCATGATGTCGCCACCCAATGGCGCCTTCATGACATACGTCTCGCACTCGTTGAACGCCGTATCTTCGACGATTGCACCCTCCACCAGTCGTGGGCAGCCCCGAAGCGTCGGAAGACCGTTGTTGGTCGTCATCGAGTTGTTGGTTTCGTTCCCCGTCTGCTCGTTGTTGTTCGTCGAGCTCATGGTGTTCGCCTGCGCCTCGTTGTGGCTCGACGACGCCTGGTCATCGCCGCAGCCGAGCGCTACGAGTGGAAGGACTATCAGACTGTAGAGTAGCTTCTTCATGGTCATCTCCGTGGTTTCGGTGGTTCATACACACCGCTTTGCGTGAAACTTCTGTCAGGGGCACGCGACGTTTTCTGCGCGCCCCTCGTCTGCGCCGGGCCCACCTGGACCTGGCTCGCCTTGTGAAATGGTTGAGTTGGTTGTGGTGACCTGGACCGAATCGATGCACAGAAGCCCGTAGGAGTGGCCTCCGGCGCCCGAGCCGCCATCGCCGCCGCGACCGCCCTCAGCACCGTCG
>CAYFTY010000569.1:0-3750 GCA_964346045.1 uncultured Bradymonadales bacterium
GTTCGTTCGGAATCCGAGCCCCTTCGAAATCCGAGTCTTATTCAGAAGTGGAACAAGCGGAAGAAGTGGAGGGAATTCTGATGCCTGCTTGAGGTCCGTTCGGAATCCGAGCCTTTCGAAATCCGAGTCTTATTCAGAAGTGGAACACGCGGAAGAAGTGGAGCAAGTGATCAAAAAGATCGCTGGCGCTCGGCGTTTTTGGACAAGAACTCGATGAACTTGTTCCTCTTGCTCCCCTTATTCCCCTTCTGACCAGGATGCCGGCGTCTGGGATCTCTGATGCCTGCTTGAGGTTCGTTCGGAATCCGAGCCCTTTCGAAATCCGAGTCCGATTCAGAAGTGGAACAAGTGGAAGAAGTGGAGCAAGTGATCAAAAAGATCGCTGGCGCTCGGAGTTTTTGGATAAGAACTCTATGAACTTGTTCCTCTTGCTCCCCTTATTCCCCTTCTGACCAGGATGCCGGCGTCTGGGATCTCTGATGCCTGCTTGAGGTTCGTTCGGAATCCGAGCCCTTTCGAAATCCGAGTCCGATTCAGAAGTGGAACAAGCGGAAGAAGTGGAGCAACTGGATCTCTGATGCCTGCTCCAGGTCTGTTCGGAATCCGAGACTTTCGAAATCCGAGTCCGATTCAGAAGTGGAACAAGTGGAAGAAGTGGAGCAACTGTCTTCCTTTTGGGGAGGTTAGGGATTGAGTACCGCACACTATCCGGGGCGGCCTTCGACCCTGAACCGGGCAAGTTGCCAGCTTTCAAAACCGGAAGCGCCAGCCGGCGTTGAGACCGGTCATGAGCAATTCTTCGTCGTCATCGATGAGATGGTCGATCGATATGGCCGTCATGATATCGACCGGCCCCAACGGCACCGAAATCCCAGCGGCGAACGTGTAGCCGTAGTTGAATTCGGGCGTCTCCAGAAGGGGCTCGTCTTCTAGTTCTTCGCGCAGATCCAGTGTCTGCGCGTTGATGGGTTGACTCACCCAGCCGCTGAAGCTCGCAAAAGGTGTGATGTACCAGTCGTAACTCGTAACGAGGCCGATGTCGGGAGAGACGAAGCCACCTGCCTCATGAAATCCACCCCCGAGACCACCGATAACCGATACGTATCTTCCGAGGTCGCTCGGGGCCCATTTCATGCTGGCCCGCGCCGCGTAGATATTGCGGTCGTACTGGGCGAGCGGAACCTCTTGGTCGGCAGCGAGGGGCGAAATGACCCGGGCGACGTTGAGGTCGACGCCGGCTTCGACACTTTCGGTCCAGCCGTGGCGAACACGCGCGGTGAGCGAGCCGATTTCAGGTCCAAAGATGGCGCCTCGCAGCCCTGCGTGCACCCCGGCCGAGGTCTCGCGCTCTTCGAGCGGTTGGGCAAGCTCGAGCGGCGAAATTCGTGCCGGCGGAGAATGTAGCTGACGGGCACAGCCGCTCAAAACCAGAGCAATCGAAATCAGAAGAAAGGTACGCTTCATCGCAGAACCCTATCGTTCGCATCATGGGATGGAAGAATTTGCATCCCTCGTGCCAGTGTCCGAGCTTTCGATGAAAGAATCGTCTTTTCAGTTGTTTAGAGGTTTTTGCCTTCGAGCACGCTCGACGAGAGTGGACACGATCTGCCCCAGATTGGTGTAGGCCTACGCCGAGCTCCGATGGACTAGTCTTCTTCTTCGCGCATGGTGCGCCGTCGCGCCCATCCTTCGATATTTTGTTGGCGGCCGCGCGCGACCCCGAGCGCGCCTTCAGGAACATTCTGGGTGATGGTGCTGCCGGCTCCGACGTAGGCGCCATCGGCGACCTCGATGGGAGCGACGAGAGCGGTATTCGAGCCGATGAAAGCGCCCTCTCCGATCTCGGTGACATGCTTATTCTTGCCGTCGTAATTGCAGGTGATCGTGCCGGCTCCGATATTGGCGCCGGCGCCCACGACCGCGTCTCCCAGATAGGTGAGGTGGCTTGCTTTGGCGCCGTTTCCAAGCGTCGTCTTTTTGATTTCGACAAAGTTACCGACCTTGCACTCGTTGCCGATCACCGACCCCGGACGCAAATGGGCAAACGGGCCGATGGCGCTCGAATCTCCGATGCGCGCTCGATGCAGATAGCAATTGGCTTTGACGTGCACATCCGACCCGATCACCGAATCGATCGCGACCGTTCCCGATTCGATTTCGGCGCCACTCGCCACGGTGGTCGACCCGCGAAGCTGCACGCCCGGGTGGATGACCACGTCACTGGCGATTTCTACGCCAACTTCGAGCCGGGTGTTCTGCGGATCGAGAAAGGTCACTCCCTCCATCATCCAGCGATACGAAAGTTCGCGCTGGGCGAAGGCTTCGGCGCAGGCGAGGTCTGCGCGTGTATTCACGCCCTGGATGCGCTCGACGTTTTCGAGCTCCCAGCCCAGTACCGTTGCGTCGCGGGCGGCCACCGAGATCAGATCGGTGAGGTAGTATTCGCCCTGGGCGTTACGAGCCGGGCCCGCGCATAATTTGTCGAGCTCGACCTTCAAAAAACTCGATTCGGCGACGTAAAAGCCCGCGTTGATTTCATCGATGGCGCGTTCTTCGTTGCTCGCGTCTTTATATTCGACGATGCCGACGACATCGCCTTGTTCGGTGCGCTTGATGCGCCCGTAATGCGCCGGGTCATCGAGACGAGCCGTCATGACGCCGAACCCAAAATTCTGGGAGGCATCCCAGAAACTCGCCAGGGTGTCGGCGTTCATATTCGGCACGTCGCCCGAGACGATCATGCTGTGGCTGGGGCCCTCGGTGAGGTACTCCGATGCCGCCAGAACTGCATGCCCCGTACCGAGCTGCTCTTTTTGCTCGGCGACGACATAACGCCCCGAAAAATGCTCCTCGAGATAGGCTTCGACCTCGTCCTTCTGGTGGCCGAGGATCACAACGACCCGCTCGGCACCGGCATCGAGCGACGCCTTCATCACGTGCCAGATCAGCGGCCGGCCCGCGACCTCGTGCAGCACCTTGACGGTCTTGGATTTCATGCGGGTTCCCTTCCCCGCGGCGAGTACCAGCGTTTGAAAACTTCGGCTCACGAATCTGTCCTCTGGAGGTCTTTCACTACGACCGCGATGCATAGCATTGCGGGCTCGAGAGTTCCACTGGCACAAGGTACAGGTCTTTCGGTCGCCTCGATGGGACCTCCACGCCACACGACGGTGAGAACGGAGGTCGTGATCGTGGTGCGCATGTCTCGAAATGGGGCGCCTGGCCGTATGCGTTTTTTGATGAAGTTGATGAAATTCAGGCGCTTATGAGCATGTGGGTTCGTGTGGTACGTTTCCTGCTTTTCTTGAGAGGTGTCACGAGATGATTGCAGGAATGCCCATGAAATTTCGATATATAATTGCGGCATGGAGCGCACTTGCCTTGATCGCGTCGGGATGTACCGGCTTCATTTCAGCCGATACCTCCGAGGTTGAAGAACATGGCGGTGACGCAAACGATGTTCCCGAGGCTCCGGTCGACCCAACGCGACCGCTTGATCCGACCCATCCGGTCGATCCAGAGCTCTGCGCTGAGACCGAGAGATTCGTCGCCCAGGCGCCTGCACGCATCTTGACCTCGGATGAGCTGAACAACGCTCTACGAACTCTCTTTGCTGAGCTCGAGATCGAGCCAGTTTCGATGACCTTCGACAGCCGCGTCGGGACCTTCGTGCTCAACGGTCGCGAGGCCGTGGTAGCTTCGCATATCCAGGATTTTCGCCGGGTGGCCGAGACCGTCGCATCTGACGCA
>CAYFTY010000570.1:0-3747 GCA_964346045.1 uncultured Bradymonadales bacterium
GGGACATCGGTCGCGTCGAAGTCATAGACGAGCTCGAAACAGTCGCTCCTGTGGCGGCAGTCAAAGGCAATATCGATGGTGGAGATCTTCGGTTTCTGCCTCTCGAGCGCGTTGAGGAGGTCGCCGGAAAACGGATCGCCATTCTGCATATTGCGGGTTCTCCAAAGCGTCCTCGAAAGGCGGCTCGCGAGCTGATTGCGCGCGAGCGACCCGATGTGATCGTCGTCGGTCATAGTCACATCCCGGTTGTCTCGAAGGTCAAAGAGACGATCTGGATCAATCCCGGAGCAGCAGGGCGCGAAGGCCATCATCACGAACGATTTGCGGGCATCCTCCATATCAAGGCGGACGGGAATTTTGCGATGGATCGAGTGCTTCTCGGAATGCGATGGGACGATCCGGATATTGTGCCTCCCTGAGGCGCGTCGCGCTTGACAATCCGACCGAAATTCCGTGGAATCCCCCCGTTCACTCAGGGTTTTGAAGCCAGGTCTTCGAGGAGCAGAATAGATGGCAACCGTAACCATACCCGACCAGGATCGTACGCTCACCGATCCAGCCGAAATCTCGGAATTTCTCGGTCAATTCGACATCTGGTATCGCCGATTCGAAGGCGACGATGATCTCAATGCCGACGCGACCGAAGAAGAGATCCTCGCCGCGTACGACGAGCCTATCCAGAAGCTCAAAGAAGAGGGCGGATTTGTGACGGCCGACGTGATCAATATCACGCCTGATATTCCGGGCCTCGAGGACATGCTGGCCAAATTCGACAAAGAGCACTGGCACGACGAAAACGAAGTGCGTTTCATCGTGAAGGGGACGGGGCTCTTTCATATCAACCCCGAGGGCGGCCCGGTCTTTCGAGTCGAGGTCGTCAAGGGCGATATGATCAACGTGCCGAGAGGGACGCATCACTGGTTCCATCTCTGCTCGGATCGAACGATCCGCGCGATCCGACTTTTTGAAGACCCGTCGGGCTGGACGCCGCACTACACTGAGAGCGGCACCGACGAGAATTACCAGCCTCTCTGCTTTGGTCCCGAGTACATTGGATCCGACGAACGCGTTCCTGGCGTACTCGGTTAGAGAAGGATGAGACGTAGAAAGCCCCGCAACAGGCGCTTGTTGCGGGGCTTTCTGGCTCTGAAGTCAGTGCGTTCAGCGCAGTCGGATTCCGCCCGACCACCAAGGATACCAACCCTCGTACTGAGGCCCCGATTCGCCGAATCCAATGCGGAATTTCGTCGCGCTTCCGGGAATCGTGAAGGGCGTAGTGGGTCCAAATTGGGACCAGGTGAGCACGCAGTCTCCACACGAGAACGAACCGAAATGTCGGGAGAACGAGGTGATGGGCGCAGCCGCTGTTCCCGATCCAAAGCTGATGTCACCGCGTTGGGTGGTCTGGCCGCCGTTGGCAAAGCGCCAGTCATTCTGGAACCAACCCAGATCGCTGGTGTGGTTCTGGTCGATGTCGGCGTTCGCTTTGGCTTCGTAGTTGCTCAAATAGAACTGCGAGAAACCCGCGGGGAAGTCGAACGTGAAATGATAGCTATGCAGACCGCTCTCGTCTTGCGTCTGCGGCAGGCAGCCATCGTATCGGCCGGTCGGAGCTGTCTCTTCGGCGACGAGCTCGCCCTGTAGATCGTTCTTCGCCGTGCAGGCCAGAATCTCCGTCCAGCCGCCGCCGTCGGTCGTCATATCGCAGAAGACCGTGAATTCCTGGTACTGGTCTGACGGGCCATCGGGATCGAGGTCGTACATACCATCGTTGGATTGCGGCGAGTCGGTGAGGATTTCCTGACAGCTTGCGTACCAGACATTCGCGCAGCCGGTGGCGGTCCATTCTCCGTTCTGGCAGGTCTGCTGCACCTGTCCGCGCCCTCGGAAACCGCAGGGCTGCTGTACGATTCGCGTTTGATTCTCACTGCACTCGGCGCAGATATCTCCGAGCACGGGGCCGCCGTCGCAGATGCCCGACGCACAATCGAGGTCTTCGGAGCACGTGTCGCCGAACTGACAATCGGGGCAATCTGGCCCGCCGCAATCGACATCGCTCTCGAGCGCGTTCTGCGTCTGGTCGTTACACGTTGCGGTCTGGCAGGAGTTGTTGGTGCAGACGAGGCTCACGCAGTCGGTTGCGAATGAGCACGAGTCTCCGTCGGGACATGCCGGGCAGTCGGGGCCGCCGCAGTCGACGTCTGTTTCGAGTCCATTTTGCTTCAGGTCGTCGCATCTTGGCGCGCTGCACCGATCGTTGTTGCAGACGTCGCTCAGACAATCGACATCACTGAGGCAATCTTTGCCGGCCGTACATTTCGAGCAGCTTCCGCCGCAGTCGACGTCGGTTTCGTCACCGTTGATTGTCATGTCGTTGCAGGCTGACTCCTGGCAGGTCGTCGGAGCGGCGCCTCCGCACGAGAACGACTTGCAGTCGTCGTCCTCGCTGCACTGCGCACCATCGTCGCAGGGTTCACATCGACCACCACAATCGACGTCGGTTTCTTCGCCGTTAGCCACTCCGTCTTCACAGGTGGGGCGCAGGCATTCGAAAATCACGTCATCGCAGACGCCCGTCTCGCAGTCGTCGTCGATCAGGCATGACTTACCGGCCTTGCAGCGAAGGTCGACCGCGTTGCATTCGGCGCCGCCGCAGTCACGGTCTGTCTCGAGTCCGTTTTGTGTTCCGTCGATACACGACGCTCCGGCACAGGTGTCGGTGTCTTCGTCGCAGATTTCGTTCTCGCAATCGTCATCATCGCGACAGTCAGCGTCGTCAGCGCACCGGGCGCATGTGGGCCCGCCGCAGTCTACATCTGATTCCTGGCCGTTGGTCGTGTCATCATCGCAAGTAGGCGCCGAGCAGACCGACCCCTCGCATACGTCGCTGATGCAGTCTTCGTCCGATTCGCAGGCGAGGCCATCGGCGCATGGGTCGCAGGGCCCACCGCAGTCGACGTCGGTCTCGTCGCCATTGGCAATGTCGTCGTCGCAGGTCGGCTCGGCGCAGGTACCGTCGTCGCAGACGCCGCTGATACAATCGGTGTCTTCGATGCAGCTATCGCCGTCGTCGCAGGGCCCACAGAGAGTGCCACAGTCCACGTCAGTCTCGAGCCCGTTCTGCTGACGGTCTTCACAGTTTTTGTCGAGGCAGACGTTATTGTCGCAGATGCCCGAAATGCAGTGGGAGTCGAGATTGCAACTCTCGCCGATCAGGCACTTCGCGCAGCCAATGGCTCCACAGTCGACGTCTGTTTCGTCGCCATTCTGCACGCCATCGTAGCATGAGCCAGCGGTGCACGCGCCAAAGCGGCACGTGCCGCTCTGGCATTCGTTGCCGCCCGTACACGCATCGCCGGCCTCTTTCAGGCCGTTATTCGAGTTGTTCGTGTTGTTCTGATTGTTTTCGTTGTTCTGATTGTTTTCGTTGTTCTCGTCGTTGTTTTGCCCGATCAGTCCGGGCTCGTCGCCGCCGCAGGCGGTGAAGGCGAAAGCGAGAAAGAAAAACAGAAAAATCCACCGCGAACCATTCACGGTTACCTCCAAAACGAGCTGGAATGAGACGTACGTACCCCACAGTGTCGTCGAATCATGATTTCGAGTCAAAGAACGACTTCGAGGGTGGGCGGGTCGAGCCGAACGGGAATGCCATCGGCGAGCTCGTGGGTGTCGCCTCCTGTGTACTTCGGGGCGTGATCCATCGTGATCGGTTACGCGGCACGTCGTTTCTGTTCCGATTCCCAGAAT
>CAYFTY010000571.1:0-3745 GCA_964346045.1 uncultured Bradymonadales bacterium
CATGCTGCATATCGACTTCGTGCACGACGATGTCTTCGGTCTCATCACCGCCGCCTTCGCCCATCTTTCGCAGACCGGTCGCCTTGAAAAAGGTGACCATCTCGTTCGAAAGACCGGGGCTCGGAGGCCCGTAGGTGAGAAACTCGATCTGTTCGGCCGCGTATCCGGTTTCTTCGAGGAGTTCGCGTTCGGCGGCGACCTCGAGGGACTCTCCCTCAAATTCGGTCTGGTCGCCTACTAGCCCCGCCGGAAACTCGATGCAATGCTTGCCGATCGCCGGGCGCAATTGCTCGACAAAGACGAGCTCGCCCGAGTCGGTGAGCGGCACGATGACCACAGCTCCGCCCCGGGTTTGCCGCTCGGCGTACTCCCAGCGTCCTTTTTTGACCAGACGCAGATATGTACCCGCGCCGAGCGTCTCTCGATCAGACATCTTCGCTCCGTTTGATATGCACACCGGCATCGCGCATTTCGTCGATGGCCGCCTCGACGTCACCCTCGTTCAGATTGACGCCGCGGCAAGCGTCTTGGATGAGGAATGTTTCGAATCCGAGCTCACGAGCGTCGAGCGCGGTCGCTTTGACGCAATAATCCGTGGCGACTCCGGCCACCCAGACTTCTTCGACCTCTTTTCCTCTCAGGTAGGCAGCGAGGCCTGTGTCCTTGCGATGCCCATTGTCGAAAAATCCGCTGTACGTATCGATTTCGGGCTCCATCCCCTTGCGAAAGATGGCCTCGACATGGCCCTGCTCGAGGGTATTGACGAGTGCAGCGCCCTCGGTGCCCTGCACGCAGTGGTCGGGCCAGAGCACCTGCTCGAGGCCCTCTAAATCGACCACCTCGCCCGGGTCATTCTCCTCGTGATTCGATGCAAAAGAGCCGTGGTCGGCAGGGTGCCAGTCCTGAGTCGCTACCACCAGGTCGAAATCTCCCATCATGCGGTTGATCAGGGGAATCACGGCGTATCCCCCGGGGACCGCCAGTGCGCCGCCCGGCATGAAGTCATTTTGAACATCGACGATGATCAAGGCTTTCATAGCGCTCTCCTCGAGCTTCAGATCTCGAAATTGAATCCTTTCTCTTCGAGTTCTCGATATCGTTTTTTGTCGAATTTATAAAAGCGCGCGGCACGATGCGCGACGTCTTTCTGGACCTCTTTGGTATCGATCAGCAGCCCGGTCTTCTTGACCTTGCGCCTGAAATTTCGCTTGTCGATCTTCTCTTCGAGGATGGCCTCATAGACGTGTTGCAGCTCGCTGAGCGTGAACTTCTCGGGCAGCAATTCGAAGCCGATGGGCTTGTACTGCACCTTTCCTTTGAGTCGCTCGAGAGCCATGTCGAAGATCTCGTCATGATCAAAAGCGAGCTGCGGCATGTCGTGGACCGAAAACCATGCGGCGTCAGCGGCATCGGTTGCAGCGCGTACTTCGTGATCCATGAGTTTGACCAGCGCATAATAAGCTACGGTGACGACGCGCGAGCGCGGGTCGCGGTCGATGGCTCCAAAGGTGTAGAGCTGCTCGAGGTAGATGTCTTCGAGGCCGGTTTCTTCCTGGAGCTCGCGCATCGCCGCCGTATCGAGCGTCTCGTCCATGTGGACGAACCCGCCTGGCAGCGCCCAACGCCCCGAGAAGGGTTCGGGTTTACGCTGAATCAACATCACTTTGAGGTCTTCGTCATCGAGGCCAAAAACGACGCAATCGACCGTCAACGCCGGTCTCGGATACTCATAGGTATGGCTCATAAAATCGCCCTCGACACCTTAGTGTATTCCGAACACGTTATCCAATGAAATTCCGCTTTGCAAGGCGTGCAGGCATCGTGAATCTCTTGCCGGGCCGCGAGATACTCCGAGTGCTGGATCGGTCAGGCGCTCTATCCGCATATCGACTCGTCGCAAGAGTGCGCCGCTGGTATACGGTGGTTTGCGCGTGAGTTCTGGTGAACGATTCGTACTGCAGGTTCATTATGACAACGCCGTGGGCGCATCAGACGTCGTCGATACTTCGGGAGTTCGACTCTACTACGACGAGCCCGTCGGTACCGAGTACGGCATGATCGCGCCCGGACCCCTCGCCTTTTCGGTGGCTCCGAGCGCTACCGAAGACGTCTCGGGCACGTGCAATATCTCGGAAGAGACCACAGTGCTCGCCGGCATGCCGCATATCCACGAGATCGGCAAGGCGTTCTCGCAGCAAATCGAGCGCACCGACGGCACGGTGAAGCCCGTGATCACGCTCGAAAACTGGGAGTTCGAGACGCAGCTCTTCTACTCGATGCCGCTCACATTGATGCCGGGCGACAAGCTTCATACCACGTGTACGTTCGAGAATACTTCGCAAGACTTCGTTCGTTCGGGCGAGCGCACCGAAGACGAAATGTGCTTCAATTTCATGTACGTCACGCCGCCGCCGGCGTCGCGCTACTGCGATTCGGACGATGATTCGCCGGCCGACCTCGAATACGAGCCAGGCCAGTGCTTGCCCGAGCCACCCGCCGCCCCGCCAGTACTCGCCACGGGCACATTCGACTTCGGTGGAGCACCGACCCCGACCGGCGGCGAGGTGACGCCGGGCATCTATCAGATCACAGACTTCACGATCTATCGCGAGAGCGCCACGACACCGGTCGGCGCCATCGACCCCGAGGCCTCTCGGTTGTTGGCCCGAGGGCAGCTCGTCGTCACCGAAGAAGAAGCTACTTTCGACGCCGACTTCAGCACCAGCGCTGCGCTCGAAAGTGGTCAGTCATTTGATAGCACCAACGACATCAGCATTCGGGGGCCGTGGTCGATCACCGAGACCACGATGACCTTCGATCTGACCTGTCCCGAGAGCGGCACAGCCGACTTTTCGGTGTCGGCCGACGCCGATACGATTCAGTTGCAGCGGCCCGGAGAAGCCTTCGGTGTCGGGTTCATGGCGGTCTACACGTTTGAACGAGTTGAATGAATCCAGGGTCTTGGAGACCCCATCTGCCGAAAACGCACTCAGTCCAAGGCGCATCGGCACGACCGTGAGGCTCGAGCCGTCTTCGAATGATGGGTCGTTTTCGGCGAAGGCAAAGCCAGTAAAGGCCGTATGGGACACGCCCGCCTCGATACCCACGTCGACGACCTCGGTGTTGGCGAAGAGGACCGGTCAGGACTCAATCGTCCAGCGTCGGGATTGTCATCAGATGACGTACGGCATCTGCCGGACCCATCTGGCCTGATACCATCAGATGGCACGTCTCGAGGAGGTGAAGATTGAGGTCGGGCGCGTCTTCGAGATAGATCGCGAGCGACTCGATGAGATCGAGCAAATCCTGACCACGGGTTCCGAATTCTTTGACGACTGCCTTTTGATCAAAGGCATTTTTGCGCATGGCTCCGACACCGATCTGGAAATCAGCGCTACCATCGCCTGCCGTGTCGATGAAAAGGTTGGCTGAACCCGAGATACCAAAGGTGGTTCGTTCGCGCCCTCCGCGATGCGCGACAAATCGCCCCATCTCGGCGAGCCCCCGCGAGAAGAGAGTTGCGCGAAGCGAGTCACCAAGATTGAGTTCACTGCCGACGCCCGCTGCCATCGCGATGACGCGGCAGTAGGCAGCCGCCACCTCCGAGCCCAGGAGGTCGTTGCTTCGATAGAGGCGAAAGCTCGTCGAGACCAGACATTCCTCGACGAAATCCTGTAGTTCGGGAAAAACGGTCGCGCATACGCCCGATGCAGGCAGGCCGGCATCAACGTATGCGCGACCGTTT
>CAYFTY010000572.1:0-3737 GCA_964346045.1 uncultured Bradymonadales bacterium
GGTTCTTTGGTTGGGGGCTTTGCGGCCGTTGCGATCACTTCGTAATCGATCGCCACTCCCAGTCGAGCGACTTCGGCGCCGAGCGGAGTCTCGGCACCAAGGATAATAATCGATGTGCGTGAGTTCATGGGTGTGTTCCGATTGAGTGAAAGGAGCCTTTGAGCTAACATCCGACGCCACAGCCTCGAGCGTATAGCTCAAACGTCTTTCTCGCGAAACCATTGGGACTGGTCTTGGCTAGATACGTACCAATCGGCGAACCGATGAATGCCGGCGAAGAAGTTGGCATACGCAGGTTGAGAGATGAATTACCCGAACATTTTGTTGTCATTGGTAACTTTGAGTTGCACATGCCTTTGCGCAGCAACTCGCTCGAGTACGACGCGGTGATTCTCGGCGAGCACGCGATCTATGCAGTCGAGATCAAGGGATGGAGCGGGCGGATCGAGGGCAATATGCGTCGCTGGTATCTCGAGTGGGGACCGGTCGAGAGCCCGTTCAATCTCATCGACAAAAAGTCAAAAGCTCTACGTCATTTTCTGGTGCAGTCGCTTGGCGATCTGCCAAGCACTCTCTACGTCGAGCCCGTTGTGTTCCTACCCAATGAGGTCGAGGTGGATGTCGAGGATCGTCGTCTGCCCAGATTGCTCTCGGGTCCACGTATCTGGGAGTTCTTCCTCGACGAAGACCGCATTCGGCAGCACGGTCCGGGTCCGCTCGTCGACGACGGCTTTCGCGACGAGGTGCTCGAAGCGGTCGCGCCCGTCGCGAATGCTCCCGTACGCGTCGAAGTTCGGGGCTATCGGGTCGAAGCCGAGCTCGAACGGCCGCGGCGTCCCTACCGCGAATATGTGGGGCGCCATAAATTCCTGCAGAGTCGGGAGATCGTGCGCATCAAGGAGTACCGAATGGATCCGCTCCTCGAGCGCTCGGTTCGTATGGATGCGTATAATCGAGGTCTGCGGGATATGGAGGCACTCGGGCGGCTCGAAGAAAATCCATACATCGCAAGAGCTTACGATCTCGTTCAGGATCGAGACGATGAGCTCCTGTTTTATCTCGTTAGCGAATGGGTGGGCCCTCATACCCTCACGGACGTACTCGATCGCAAGGTCGAGGAGTTTGCGCTCCACGACCGCATGGACCTCGCCTCTCATATCGCCAAGGCCGTCAAATACATGCATTCCCGAGGCATCGTGCACCGGGATCTCCATCCCGGGGCCATTTACCTCACTCGGGGAGGCGAGAGTGAGGTGCCGTTGAAGATCGCCGACTTCGATTACGCGCGGGTCGCAAATCTTCCATCGATTCTGGCCGAGCCCTCGGAGGTGGGGACCCAGGGATACGTCGCGCCCGAACTATGGGGCGACGAAGACATGCCTCATGATCACCGGGTCGATTTCTTTTCGCTCGGAGTGCTCCTCGCCGAGTTGATCCTCCTGGAGAGACTCTTTCCCCGCATCGACGACATGCTCGCACACGAGCAGCGCTGGCAGGAGTTTCGCCCCCGCCTGCCCGAAGAATGCGGTGAAATCCTCGACGGCTTTCTGAAATCGGCTCCCTCGGAACGCAGCCAAGATCTCGACGAAGCGATCCGCTATTTCGAGATCAACTCTCAGAAAGTGAAGAATTGATTTGACATCTCGCCTCAGATTTGTCTAGGTTCTACGCCTTCAAAAAGAGGGCCGCGATTATGGCCCAGAAATTGAAGAGAAAAAACGAAGGGCCGGCACAACCGGTCGACATAGACAGAGAGCACTTGGGGCTAGTGGCGTGATTCAACGGGGCAATTGATTCATGCCGGGTCCAGAGGAGCAGATTGAGCGGTTTAGAGAATCACCGGGGTGCGCTCGGCCAAGCGCACCACCAAGACGGTAATCTCGGCGAGTTTCACGAAGCGCATGGCGTCAACGACATTCCCAGTTTCGACCCGGCGCAGACGAACCCGCATGACGACACCTTTCGAGGAGTCGTCTCTACCCAGACGAATCTGCCACCCCTCCCCGCATACTCGGTCTCCAGGTTCTGCAGCCGCGTACCGCAGAGACTGATAGATACATCGAATACCACACTCGTTGATGTGAGGACCCAGCCGCGAACGGGTTCGGCGCATCCCAAGGAGAGATGATGGCTCAAGCGATTAAGGCGAACTTCCGGGCACGGAAGAGTTACGGAACGATTCGAAAAGTCGTCGACATTCCCAATCTCATCGACATTCAGAAACGTTCGTATGAGGATTTCATGCAGAGTTCGGTCGATCCCGACGAACGGGAACTCGGTCTGCAGGGCGTATTCAAGAGTGTCTTCCCGATCAAAGATTTCAACGAGACCTCGACCCTCGAGTTCGTGAGCTATCACCTCGAGAAGCCCAAGTACGACATTCGCGAGTGCATGGCGCGAGGAAATACGTACCAGGCGCCGATCAAAGTCGTGATTCGTCTGGTGATCTGGGATGTCGATGAAGATGCCGATATCCGCACGATCCGCGACGTCAAAGAAAAAGAAGTCTTCTTTGGTGAGATCCCGCTGATGACCGAGCAGGGAACGTTCATTGTGAACGGGACCGAGCGCGTCATCGTGAGTCAGCTGCACCGCTCGCCGGGTGCCTTCTTTGATCATGACAAAGGCAAGAGCCACTCGTCGGGTAAGTTCCTCTACTCGGCACGCGTGATTCCATATCGCGGCTCGTGGTTGGATTTCGAATTCGACGCGAAAGACATTCTGCACGTGCGGATTGACCGCAAGCGCAAGATGCCGGCCACCATTCTCTTGCGTGCGCTCGGGTATTCGACCGAAGAACTATTGAACCTCTACTACGATACCGAGACCATCTACATCGAGGGTACGAGCCAGTTCAAAGCGGTCGACCTCGACATTCTTCCCGGTCAGGTTTCGTCGATGGAGGTCGTCAATGACGACGACAAGACGATCGTCAAGAAGGGTAAGAAATTCACGCGAAGCGCGATGCGCAAACTCGCCAAAGCCGAAATGGATCGCATTCCGATCTCGCTCGAAGAGCTTCTGGGCAAGGTCGCAGCCGTGGATATCTACGACCCCGAAACCGGCGAGATCATCCTCGAGTGCAACGAGGAAGTCACCGAGACCAAGCTCGACGAGCTGCGCAAGCGTGGCATTGCAGAGCTCAAGGTGCTCTTCATCGACAACCTCAATGCGGGTCCGTATCTGCGTAATACGCTCACGGCCGACAAGATCGACAGCCCGGACGAGGCCATCCTCGAGATCTACCAGCGTCTTCGACCCGGCGACCCGCCGACCGAAGAGCAGGCGCAGAATCTCTTTGATAACCTCTTCTTCAATCCCGAACGCTACGATCTCTCGAAGGTCGGGCGACTGAAACTGAATTACAAATTCCATCGGGAAATCGTCGAGCCGCTCGAGCAGCGCGAGCGCGAACTTCGGGCTGAAATCGAAGAAGCCAGCGAGAAGAAAGCCAAGAAGCTGCAGGACGAGCTCGACGAAGTGATGGAGCAGCTCGATCCGTGGCAGATTCAGACGCTTCGAGAAGAGGATATTCTCGAGACGGTCCGCTATCTCATCGAACTCCGCAACGGTCGTGGCTCGATCGACGATATCGACCACCTCGGAAATCGCCGCGTTCGAACGGTAGGTGAGCTCCTCGAAAATCAGTTCCGTATCGGGCTCGTTCGTATGGAGCGCGGAATCAAAGAGCGCATGAGCATGTCGCAAGAGATTGAGACGCTCATGCCCGATGATCT
>CAYFTY010000573.1:0-3737 GCA_964346045.1 uncultured Bradymonadales bacterium
ATCGGCACCGTCGTCTTCCTCGCCAGGCGACGAAAAAACCGGCGAGGAAGACGACGGTGCCGATTCCATAAACGTATCCGTACGCGGCCCATTGCATGATTCGAACTCCGCTTTGCGCTCATTCAAGATGGTCGAGCCAAGGTTCTACCGCATGGGTGCGAAGCTGTCAGCGGTGAGCTGCCCGCTAATGAATGCACGCCTGTGGACATTCACGCGTCAGATTCTTTTGAAAGCGCAATGCATCGCCAAAGAGCTCCACACCGAAGAATCCCGCGCTCGTAAAGGGCAGGGAAGAGCCGTCGCAGAGATCCTCGATGATGTACGTATCCCCACGAAACGTCGCCTCGATGTAGAACGGACGGAGGCGCTCGCGGCACCAATTGCGACGCATCTGTCGAATCTGAGGAGGGCTCCATAGCTGCTCGAGTGAAATCTCCTCGTACTCGGGCAGATACCCCGGCTCGCGAAAATAGGCCCGCTCGATTCGGACGTATTCGTCGCTGATCCGTACGTCTTCAGGAAAGAGGTAGCTATTCCAGCAGCCCTCGTCGATTCGCAGATTACTGAGCATTGCGGCCGCGTGTTGGTACTGCAGCCCGGTGTAGGGCGTGAGGCAATTGAGCACGAAGATAGTCCCCACGATGGCGGGAAGCAGGCGCCACTTCCCATGGGTTCCAAAGCGAAATCGTCGAAATGGACTTCGCTCGTCGCGGCGGAATGGATGAAACGTCGACCCGACAAAAAGCAGCAGAAACCAGATCAACCCCTCTTTGGGAATCATGGTAATTTCGGGAATACTGTCATGCGCAATCAGGCTCAGGGTCAGCAAGCATGCGGCAACGGGAATGATCTTCAAGCCAGATTGTTTCCACGTCACACGCAGCGCCTCCACATCCTCATCAGTCAAAAAGGCGAGGTGTCCGGGCAACATGACGAAGGCGAACGCGGGGGCCATCGTCAGCGTGATGGGGAGGTGAAAAACCAGTGCCATCAGCCAGGCGAGTCGATGACGGCCGATCGCGAAAGCCACAGAAATTCCGCCCTCGAGCACCAGTGCCATGATGGGAATCGCCACCCCGAAGCCCATGAGGTCGACATTTTCGATTCCGTAGTAGACCAACAATTCATCGACGCCATACACCGCACAACTCGTTTCTGGCGCCAGAAAATCGCGGTTGATCTTGTGCAGTGTCGCCACCGCGTAGGTGAGCGACGTGAGAACGCGGAAGACCGAGAGAAGCGCCTCGAGGCCGCGCTCGCTGCGCGGCGCAACGAGCATCGTAAAGGCGCCAGAGAGCGACCAGAGCAAAAGGATCACCGACTGGGTGAGCTGATCGCGCAGGAAGAAAAGTGGAATCGCAAGCCCGACAGCGCAGAGCAGCCAGGCAAACGCCGAGCGCGTCATCACCAACAAGATGATCCCGGCCGCATAGACGAGATTTGCCGGCAGCCAATCGGCCTGTGCTGCATCCGCGAGCCACAGATGGGTGAAAGATCCGAGCGCAAACGCCCACACGATGAGTCGGTAATGCCGGTCGTCGGATGCGACGAAAAGCCGGTGCAGCAAGTCGTCGGGTTCGAATGTACGTTTCTGGCTCATCGTCTTGTCTGCACGCTCGAGGAGCCGAGCGCAGTCTTGAAATTACGTGATCTTTATGTCACGAACACGTCGGTGCGGACACCCCGCGCGCCAATATTCGAGTTGACACGACGTGTGCAACCGATGAGCTTGATCTGCATCCCAGAGGCGCGGAACTCGCTCTCCTCGAGACCTTACCGCAGTCGAGTTTGAAACATGCTGCCGATTAAGAAAGCACTGACCAGTTCGATCGGGAAGAAATACCTGATGTCGATCAGCGGCCTCGCGCTGCTGGGCTTCATCGTGGTGCATCTCCTCGGAAATTTGACGCTCTACGCTCCCACCGGAGCCGCGTTCAACCAATATGCAAAGAGTCTGCACGATCTCGGGCCCCTTCTTCTGGTGGCCGAGATTGGACTTGCGGGACTCTTCCTTTTCCACGCAGCCGTCGCGATCGGCATCCATCTGAAGAGCAAGGATGCGCGAGGCGTCGGTTACGAAGCTCGACAGACTTCCAAGGGCGGCTCGAGTAAATTCGGGCTCGAAGCCAATAACATGATCATCACGGGCCTCGTGCTACTCGCGTTCGTGATCGGTCACGTGATCCACTTTCGATTTGGCCCCGGTATTGCCGAAGGTTACACCACGATGATCGACGGTGAGCCCGCGCGCGATCTCTATCGATTGGTGGCCGAAGAGTTTCGAAAGCCCGTTGTCAGCATCTTATATATGCTGGTGATGCTCTTCTTGGGTCTTCACCTTCGACACGGATTCTGGAGCTGGCTGCAGTCGATGGGCGCCATGGCTCCGAAGTACACCAAGCCCATCTACGCCATAGGCACTGCCTTTGCGGTCGTCGTGGCTCTCGGGTTCTTGGGAATTCCGATTTGGTTTCTCGTAGACGGACCAGGATTGTTCAAATGACGTTAGAATCAGGTACACCGAGCGGACCCCTCGCTGAAAAATGGGACCGGTTCAAAGAGCAGATGAAGCTCGTGAGCCCGGCCAACAAGCGAAAGCACAAGATCATCGTCGTCGGCACCGGCCTTGCCGGTGGCTCGGCGGCCGCCACGCTCGCCGAGCTTGGCTACAACGTGAAGGCGTTTTGCATTCAAGACTCGGCGCGCCGCGCGCACTCGATCGCTGCACAGGGTGGCATCAACTCGACGAAGAACTACCCGTATGACGGCGACAGCGTCTATCGGCTCTTTTACGATACGATCAAAGGTGGCGATTACCGGTCGCGAGAGTCGAATGTATACCGACTCGCGCAGCTGAGTTCGAACATCATTGACCAGGCCGTCGCGCAGGGCGTTCCCTTTGCGCGTGAGTACGGCGGAGAGCTCGCGACGCGCTCATTCGGTGGTGCTCAGGTATCACGTACCTTTTACGCACGCGGGCAGACTGGGCAGCAGCTTCTGCTTGGTGCGTACGGTGCACTGAATCGTCAGATCGACGCAGGAAACGTCGAGATGTTCGAGCGCCGCGAGATGCTCGACCTCGTCGTCGTCGACGGAAAAGCGCGAGGCATCATCACCCGTAATCTGATCACCGGCGAGCTCGAGAAACACGCCGCCCACGCCGTCGTGCTGTGCACAGGCGGATACGGTCGCGTCTACTTCCTCTCGACCAACGCCTTCAACTCGAACGGAACCGCGGCATGGCGCTGTCATAAGCGTGGGGCGCATTTTGCGAATCCCTGCTACGTGCAGATTCACCCGACCTGTATTCCGGCTTCGGGCGATTACCAGTCCAAGCTCACCCTCATGTCCGAATCGTTGAGAAACGACGGCCGCGTCTGGGTGCCTCGCGACAAAGAAGATGCAAAAGCGATTCGCCAGGGCAAAAAGAAGGCGACCGATATCCCCGAAGACGAGCGGTACTATTATCTCGAAGAGAAATACCCGAGCTTCGGAAACCTCGTGCCGCGTGATGTCGCATCTCGAAATGCCAAGGCCGTGTGTGACGAAGGATACGGCGTGAACCCGACCGGTCGCGCAGTCTTCCTCGATTTTGCAACGGCGATCGAGCGTGACGGAGAAGATGCCATCCGCGACCGTTACGGAAATCTTTTCCACATGTACGAGAAGATCACGGGCGATAACCCCTATAAGGTTCCGATGAAGATCTACCCCGCGGTCCACTATGCGATGGGCGG
>CAYFTY010000574.1:0-3732 GCA_964346045.1 uncultured Bradymonadales bacterium
GGAGTTCATCCCGCTCTTGCATGACCGCTTCCATCTCTCGCTGCAGCTGCGCAATTCCCGGCGCATTACTGTCGGCAAGCGTCTCGGCATGCTCGACGTCAATCTGGTCGAGCGCCGGTGGCTCGTCATCCTGACTGAATTCTCGCAATCCCTGGGCAATCTCGTCGGGTGCCGCATTATACGTGTCGAGGTCGTCTTCCGAGACCGATGGTGCACCACCGAGCTCGGCCGCAGATTCTTCGGCTCCGGTGGGTTCATTTCCGAACACCGAATCGAGGGCATCGCCGATCTCCGCATCTTCGGATCCTGCGCCAGCCATTCCAGGGGTCTCGAGGCGGCCGCCGCCACCAAAGGCGAAACCTCCCGCTTCAGCCGCCGTATCGTCTGCGCTCGGCTCGCTGTATTCTTCGAAAACATCTGACTCGAGCTCGATCGGCTCGCTGCCGCCTACCGAAAATGGATCATCATCGGGGACGTCGGGAGGACTTCCACCGCCGGTGGCAAAGGCCGGACCCGGGGATGACTGACCGCCCATCGAAAACCCTCCATCCGAAGGGCTCGCCGGGCTTGAAGGACCGCTGCCGCCACCCATGGAGAACCCACCTTCGACCGGCGCTTCGGGCGGTCCACCTTGCGAGACAGGGCCTGCACCGCTGCCACTCCGCTGAAAGCCACCCTGAGGCTCTTCGGCTTCGAAGCCGCCGAGGTGTGTGCGTCGGTGTTGAGGCTGAGCAGCCGGGTCTTGGAGTACCGACTCGATCATTTCGGCACTGACTTCGGCAGTCGCCGAGTCGGTGTCGTCCACGAAATCGACCGGAAACTCACCGATCCTAAGTCGGTCGCCATCGACGAGCACCTGGCTACGAATACGATTCCCATTGATGTAAGAGCCGTTCGAGCTGTCGAGGTCATGCAGAGTGCACTCGCCACCCTCCCAGACGATCTTGGCGTGGCGCCTCGATATCGACGGATTATTCACCCGCAACACATTGCCGGGATTTCTTCCGATGGTGACTTCGGGTAACGCCTCCCCGATCTCAATGGAGGCCTCTTGATCCGATTCGGGGTCCCTGTAAATCAGCTTCGGCACTGATACACCTTGATGTTTTGGACGAGACGATTGTTGACGTCTGATCGTGTCTCGGGCCCACCGGGGGCCGTCTCTGACCTTCGGCCGACTCGGGCGAAGGTGCGCGGATGACGCCGTACTATGTGATACCGTGCAGCCGAGGCCTTGCCAAGTTAAGAACAAGCGCAGATGATCACGCCGCCCGAGCGATATTCGAGATTCGAACCAGCGAGGATGCCACCACGTGAATAATATTGGACCGACATTGCACTCCGGACGGCCACGAGTCGTCGCCTTCGGAGGCGGAAAAGGCGGCGCCGGCCGCAGTACGATCTGTGCCGAGGTCGCGCGCTCGATGGCACGACAGAGCCACCGCATCCTCTGTGTCGATGCAGCCTTCGAGGTCGCGACGTTGAACACGCTTCTGCACACGACCGAGCCGAGTTTCACGTTCGACGAGAGGCGCCCTCCTCTGGGCACCGAAGAGGCTCACGTCGCTGATTTCATCGAAGAAACCGGCCACAAAAACATCTGGTTGCTCTCGCTCGCCCCGGCACGAGCCTACCCGTTCGCGCGTCCGAGCATGGCCGCAGATATGTTGCTCGAGCAGCTTCACCAGCTCGATTTCGAGTGGGTCTTCGTCGACCTGCCGCCAGGGATCGACCCGCTCTCGGTCGGAATCTTTGCCCTCAGTGATGTCCCGGTGCTCGTGGCAACTCCCGAACCTGCTGCGATTCGACTGACAGCTCAATATCTCAGGGCCTGCCTCTATCAGGCGATTGGCTATCATCCCAGCGCCTTCGATTTCAGCGATGAACTGCTCGATACGCTCTACGTTCAGCCCCTGATGCTCTCTCGCGACAGTCTCTTGCGCGTTGCACCGAGCGCCGAGGCACGCGCTGTCATTACGCAAACGCTCGAACGACTCGAGCCCTATCTCATCGTGAACATGGTCCGCGAGGGGGCCGAGAGAGACCTCGGCTTCGTACTCAACCACGCCTGCTTTGAGAGTCTCGGCATCTTTCCGCGCTTTCTCGGGTCGGTGGATTACGAAGACCGGCGATGGTTTTATAATCGCCGCACGGCCGGCTCGGCCAATACTGTCCGCGGCGAAGAGGCTCTCTCGAACGACATTGAAACTCTCGCGCGTTACATGTCCGACCTCAGACTCGTCGACAGCAAATATCCGCGACCGGTGCCGCGTGGACCCGATGTGCATCCGGCGCTGCGTATCGGACTTCATCCCGAGACGGGACGCAACGAAATCCGCCAGGCCTGTCGTCGTCTATGGGAGGGATACCGGCGCGAATCGAGCATTTCACTGATCTTCGACGACCCCGATCGGCGTCTGGAGATCGCCGATCAACTCGAGCACACCTACCGCAAGGTTCTCACGCTGCAGAGCGACCTTTTCAATCAGAGCGACCTCAAGCCGCGGCGCGAGACGCCTGCTGACCCCGAGGTCGCCGACGTCGCCGAGCCCGAACCCGCCCCGAGTCGCACGCGTACCGATACACCGCCCGAAGATGACGAGTATGAGTACACGCCGGTCAAAGGTGAAAAGTCACCGGGCCGACTGATTGAGACCTTGCGCCGACAACAGGGCATGAGTCTGCAGGAGCTCAGCCTGCGCACCCATATTGGCATCAAGTACCTCGCTGCGATCGAAGATGCCGACGTCAAAATCCTGCCGCGTCCTGTCTACCTGCGTGGCTATTTGCGCGAGATCGCGAGGATCTTCGATGTCGACTCCACCGAGCTCATCTCTCAATATTTTCGCTTCCTCGGTGAAGAGTGATATGCTAGTTTTTGAACAAAACGATTCGACAAAACCCGCAATCTATAAGGGCATTCACGGCTCTGCGAGGAGAATCCATTGAGTAAGATCAACGATAGAAAAAAGGCCGCACAGCGGGCACGCGTCATCGCCTCGGACATGACGATCTACCCCGACATCCAGAAGAAGATCGAAGAGGGCATCAAAAACGACAACCTTTTCGACGAGCTGGGCGGAATCATGCGCGAGGCGCGTGATCACTTCTCGACCTACGTGAGCGACGAGATCGTCAATGAGACGAACATCCTCGAGAAGGCGTTCATCGACATCGTCTTCGCCAACGCCGGTCATATCGAAAGCAGCATCTGGTAGCCCTCCCACCCGGGCCCGAACGACATGCTGCGCACCATTTCGTTCATCTTCGAGATCGACGAAGACGACGAAGGGTCGCGGCTTGATGTTTTTCTTGCCGAACAAGATGACCCGCCGATCAGCCGATCGCAAATCAAACGCTGCATCGACGAAGGCGAGGTGAGTGTCAACGACGACCTCGCCCATAAAGCGGGCATCAAACTCAGAATGGGCGACAAGATTGTCTGGGAACACGCCCCACCCCGCGAAACCGAACTCGTCGCCCAGGACATCCCCCTCGATGTCCTCTTCGAAGATGATTCCATCGCCATCATCAACAAGCCGGCCGGCATGGTCGTGCATCCAGCGCCTGGCCACCCCGATGGAACGCTCGTAAACGCACTCCTCCATCACTTCGACGAACTCCCGGCCATCGGGGGCGAGCTGCGTCCAGGCATCGTGCACCGAATCGACAAAGATACGTCGGGCGCACTCGCGGTCACCAAATCGAACGAGGCGCATCAACATCTCTCGA
>CAYFTY010000575.1:0-3723 GCA_964346045.1 uncultured Bradymonadales bacterium
AGAAACGATATCCGCCCTCGGCCGTGAGCATGAGTAGCGAGCCTCGCGAGGCGTCGGGCACGGTGATCGTCTGACTCTCGATCTCGGTGTATTCAATGCCGCTGTCGTCCGCGCTTCCATCCGGGCGAATGCGGCCTTCGGGCAAGGGCTGATCTCCGCGATGCGTGAGTGTGACGCGCTGTCGATCGAGCCAGCGTGCATTCAATCCGACCTCGAGTTCCTCGAAGACGAAGACGAGACTCAGTGCCAGACCTGCATCTGCGCGTTCATCGGCAAGAAATACTTCATCGTCGGCGACGTAGGTGACATTGTCGACGTACGAGGTGAATCCGATGGCCTGGCCGACCGAGCCCTCGATTCCGAATTGAGGGGGCTCGGCAGCCGCGGGCAAGGCAAGCGCCATCACGAGCATGACGATGGAGGTTCGAGCCTTCATGGCCGGGATGATGCCCGCGTGAGCGTCGAATGTCGAGCGTGCCGGTGCTTGACGCGATCTCTCGGCTTGTTTACAAGCAAAAGCATCATTTTTTCGGGCCCAACGGCTGATCTTGTTTTACCTTTTTTGCAGTGTCTCGAAGAGATGAAAGGAAATGTCATGAATCGATCCCTGCTCATCGCTCTCTCGGTCCTCTTCGTATCGAGCGTCGGCGGTAATGCCCACGCCTCAGATAAGCCGCAAACGAATCCCAAGGTCGTCTATTACACGGTCAATGACGGAGACAATATTGGCAGCATCGCTCTCAAATTTGGTGTCGGCGTGCACGAGGTAAAAACCTGGAACGAGCTCGAAGGATACGATCTCGAGCCCGGGAAAAAGATCATCGTGCGCTCGGATCAGAAGGTGAAGCGTGAGCGCAAGGATCCGCTTCCCGTGATTCACCGAGTGCGGCGTGGAGATACCTTCGAGTCGATCGCTCGTAAGTACCGGGTGAGCATTCGGCAGGTGAAGCGTTGGAACCGACGGGTGCACCCCCGCCGCATGCAGATTGGACAGCGTATCCGACTTTATATTCCGGGCCGCGACGGTCGGTCTGTTTCGTGGGGCAGCGCAAACCGCGGTCGCCTCTACAACGGGCAGGCCCTGGAGAGTGTACCCGGAATGCGGGTTCGAAATGTCTCTCGCGCCTATGGTACCGAACGGGTGATTCGACTTCTCGAGGCTGCGGCCTACGACGTGAAGGCTCGATGGCCCGACGCACCTGATCTCGAAGTCGGCGATATCAGCTATAAGGGCGGCGGCTCGATGCGACCTCATAAGAGCCATCAGAGCGGGCGCGACGCTGATCTTTCATTCTATCATCGCGGCAACGTCGAGACCGGCTTTCGTGTGGTCGATGAAGAGACCTTCGACTCTGCCAAGAACTGGCACATTTTCAAGACGCTCATCGATACCGGTGAGGTCGAATACATCTTCGTGAATTACAATCTGCAGAAGAAGCTCTTCGAATACGCGACGCACATCGGATATACGCCCGAACAGCTCGCGCCGATTCTTCAATATCCGCAGGGCAAGAATGCGCGCACCGGAATCATTCGGAGTGCGCGCGGTCACGATGATCACTGGCATATTCGCTTTACCTGCGGCCCGCAGGAAAAACACTGCCGCTAATTCAAACACTCTCGAGGTTTCCCATGGCCTGGATTGAAGGCACCGAGGAACGGACGTTCGTGGTCGACGCTGACTACGATGAAGTCGTCGCCTATTTCTGCGACCCGTCCCAATTTCGCGAGGCGTTCACCGAGATGGAGTCGGGTGAAGAAGTCGAGCCCGGTGTCTGGGAGTGGACGCTCGTCGAAAAGGCCGAAAAGGGCATCCGGTTTCAGGGCCGCTACAAGGTGGAGTACCGTCGTGAAGGCGACGTCGGCACCTGGGAGACCCTCGAAGGCAACTCTCGATCTGAAGGTCGCGTCGAATTCAAAGATGTGGCCGGTGGTACCGAAGTCCATTATCGTGAATCTCTATCCTTCGACCTGCCCATTCCGAAACTGGCGGCGAAAATCTTCAAGCCGATTGTGGCGCGTGAAATCCGCGGCGGCGTCGGAGGGTTTCTCGACCGCTCCAAAGAGATTCTCGAGTCTCGTTAATCCATGAGCGATTCGCACGTATCAGGACGTTTCGGAAACACATTCGGAGGCCGCTGGGTTTCTGAGTCGATCTGGGACCCTTTGGAAAAACTTGGGGTCGCGTTCGACCGCGCGGCCAACGATCCTGCATTCCAGGAAGCACTGCAGAGTTGGATGTCTCGTATCGGGCGTCCGACCCCGCTGGTACGGCTCGACTCGAGCCGCGGCGAGGGCACCCTGGTGCTCAAGCGAGAAGATCTTCTGCAGGGCGGCTCGATGTGTACGATATCGGCCGTCGGACAGGCCCTGCTGGCTCGTGAAATGGGCAAAACGGGCGTGATGGGAGAGACATCGACGGGCGATTTTGGCCTCGCGCTGGCGAGTGCGGCCGCCGCACTCGATCTCGAAGCGACCCTATTCGTCGGACGGGCCGACGCTGAAGTCGAATGCCGTCGAATCTCGGCGATGAAATTGATGGGGGCCCGGGTCGAAATCGTCGATTCGCCCAATCGAGGTCGGACGGTCGCAGCCGCTGAGGCGCTGCGCGAATGGTCCGTTTATTCGGGGGATTGGAATTACTGCGCAAGCGGTGCGGCGATGCCCGACCCCTTCCCGCGCATGACCGCATATTTCAACGAGGTTGCGGGTGCAGAAGCGGTCGTCCAGCTCGAGCGCATGGGATTCACGTGCGCCTATGTCGTCTGCCCGGTGGGTACGGGCGGGCTGGCTTCGGGGCTCTTCAGCGCGTTCGTCGAGGACGAGGGCGTGCAGCTCGTGGGCGTGCAGGCAGCTGGTGATGCATCGACCGATATCCGCGAGGACATGGCGCGTCCGGGTATCGCATTTGGGACACGCAGTCTCGTCTTGCAGTCCGAGGATGGAAATCTCATGGCGCGGACCACCTGTGCGGGCGGCCTCGCCGTGCCCGTTCTGGCTCCGCAGCACGCCCATTGGTGGGAAGACGGACGCGCACTCTACGCTGCAGTCGACGATGAAGCCGCCCTGAGAGCCGTCGAATCGCTGGCGGCTCGCACGGGTATCCTCGTGTCGGTCGAGACGGGGCACGCGCTCGCGTACGCGCAGCGTTTGCGTCGTACGCTCGACGAGCAAACCTGTGTGTTGGTCGCCGTCACGGGTGGGGGCATGCAAGACCTCGAGCGAGTCCAGTCGCTCGCGGGAGAGCCTTCATGAATCGTTTTGACGCATTGAACGAGGACCGCAAAATCCTCGCCTGCGGCGTGGTCGCAGGGGATCCCTATCTCGAAGCGACCGTCGACCACCTCGTCGCCATTGAGGCCGCGGGAGCGGATGTCCTCGAGATCATCCATCCGTTTTCGACGCCGATGTTCCACGGACGTGTCGTTCAAAGAGCGTGCTCACGAGCGCTCAAAGAGCCGGTGGAGCTCGAAGATCTGGTGCAGGTGCTCGAAGGTGCACGCGAACGTGGAGTCGAAGCACCCCTGGTCGTCACATCGTATGCCAATCGAGTCCTTTCGGTCGGCTTCGAGGAGTTTGTTCGAGGAATCGCAGATGCCGGTGCCGACGCCATCTGGACGCCGGACATTCCGCTGGAAGAGGGCGCGGATCTGCGCGAGGCTGCTTCGAAGCACGGCATCCTCGCCCTGCGATCAGTCGCCAGCACGACGAGTCTGGAACGCC
>CAYFTY010000576.1:0-3720 GCA_964346045.1 uncultured Bradymonadales bacterium
GCCGCCCGAGCGGGGGTATGTTCACTGGGACGAGGCTACGTTCAACACACTGACAAGCAGTGATCCCGAAGAGCTCGAATCGCGGTTCACGGTCGATCACGCGATGCTGCTCAATCTGCTCCAGCGCGACGAGGTCACCGGTTATCGGGCGCTGATCGACCTCATTTCTCTGAGCCACGCCACCGACGGCAAAAAGTCATATCTGCGTCAGAAAGCGCGGATGCTCTTTCAGTCGTTGCGACAGGCCGAGATCATCGAGCTCGTCGACCGCGAAGAAGGTCGCGGCAAAGAGGTGAGGCTTGCCCGAGAACTGCAAGACGATTTCTCGATCCACCATTCTCTCTCGCTCTTCCTCGTCGACGTGATGGGGCGTCTCGAACCCGAGCATCCCGATTTTCATCTCACGGCTCTGAGCTTCGTCGAGGCGATTCTGGAAGATCCACGCGCTGTGCTCTATCGGCAGCAGGACAAGATCCGCACCCAGGAATATCAGCGCATGAAAGCCGAGGGAGTCGACTACCACGAGCGGCAAGAGAAGCTCGACAAAGTGACCTACCCAAAGCCCGGTGAAGAGATGATCCTCGAGGCATTTCGAGGGTTTGCCGAACTCTATCCATGGGTGAAAGGATTCGAGCCCAACCCCAAGTCGGTCGCGCGCGACATGTTCGAGAGCTATTCGACGTTCAACGAGTACATCAATAAATACAATATGGAGCGCTATGAGGGCGTCCTTTTGAGGCACCTCAATCAGGTCTATAAAACGCTACGTCAAAATGTGCCCGAGCAATATAAGACGCGCGAGCTCCATGACGTCATCGCGTATCTGCGAGAGGTACTCGCACGTACCGACAGCAGCCTGATCAAAGAATGGGAAGCACTGCGCGACGGTGTCGAACTAGACCTCGAAGTCGACGACGAGCCGGAACCGATCGATGCGGATATGAAGGCCTTCCGTGCTCGAATTCGCGCAGAACTCATGCAGGTCGTGCAGGCACTCGCAAGCGACGACCTCGAAGAGGCCGCGGGTCTTCTTCGCCAGAGCGGCAAGAGCTGGACGCCGTCAAAGCTCGAAGATGCCCTCGAGCCCTTTTACGAAGACCATGATCGCATCGTCTTCAACCATGCCGCGCGCGCCACACATCTCGTGCAGATCGACCGCGTGCGCTTTGGCGAATACGAGGTCACGCAGGTGTTGTTAGACCCCGATGACGAGAATATGTGGTATCTCAAAGGTCGGGTGAATCTCGACGAGATAAGCGATCCCGAGGGCCGACTCTTTGCGCTGGAAATGATCGGGTATTGATCGATGGCCGAAGTCATTGCTGTGAGCGGTCTGCTCCTGGTCGTCATCGGGCCCCTCGTGGGTCGTGTGGTGGGATGGTATGCCGCAAGACAGGTGCGCGTTCCGTGGGGCCATATACGCGACTGGATGCCGTCGATTCCCAACAACGCCGTACTCGATGCGAACGCCGAAGAGCGGTGGGAAAAGCGCACGCGTGCCCTCGAAGCAAAAGCACTGCGCGTGATCGCTGAAGAGCCAACCGGCGTCACCGCCGCGAAACTCGCGCCGAACCTCGGTGAGGACGTGGCCGTCGTCAGCGCGGTCCTCGAACGCATCCGCGAAGAGATCCCCAATCGATTACGGGTCACGCGAGGCGGTGCGCTGATCCACGATTTCGAGATCGAAGACGTCAAGACCCTGCAGCGAAAGCAATTGCTCAAAGGGCCGGCTCGTCTCGGCGTCTTCGTGCTGAGTATCCTCGCCAATATCGGTGCGACCTGGCCGATGATGATGTCGGTGCTCGTCGGGGTCGGGGCGCTCGGCGCCATGGCTGTCGTGCCCGAACCGCTCATCGTGGGCATTGCGGGTCTACTCGCGATCATGGGGCTGCTTCTCGTCAATGTCGTAGGTGGTTGGTTCATCCACCTGATCATGACGCCGATCGGCGGACCGAAGATTGGCCCCGTCGATGAGGCCGAAGACGCAGATACTCTCGTCGAAGAGACCCACGCCGTACGAGAGTCGATGAGAAAAGGTTCGTGGTCGGGGCCTGACGTGCTGATCTTGCCCGACACCGGGGGCTGCGGCGGCGGCTGCGCCGACATCGATATCGACGGTGGCTTCGATGCCGACATCGGCGAGGGCATTCTGGTCGTGCTCGTGGCGGCTTTACTGGCTGCGGCGGTGGCTGCCTGCACCTTCGCGATCGGAATCTGGGTGCGCGGCATCTGGCGCGCGACGCAGAAGATTGGGGTGCCCGACCCCATCCTGTCGCCCGCCGGCTGGATTCGAGGAAATCCCCCCGTCGATTGGATCGAGCGTTTCATACCGACGAACGATCTCGTGTTGCGCATCACTCGCACCATGAAAAAAATCCTGCGCCGCACCCATCCCGAAGACGGAAGCATGGTCAAACGCATCCTCGCCCGCGCGGCTACTCAGGATGGCCGCATCGGAGCGTTGGAAATCATGCTGCAGGAAGGCGTCGACGATGATGAAGCCATGACGATCGGCGCCCAGCTCACGGGCTATTTCGGCGGTGAGATTCACGTCGGTGATCACGGCGAGATCGAGTTTGTATTCCCCGAAGAATCACATCTGACCGGTGAGTGGGAAGAGCGCGACATGCACGCCGAATATCTGGACTTCGAGCCCAGCGGCAAGATCAATCGCCGTCGCGCGCAGAAAGCGAAGAAGCTGCCCGTGAACATCCCGGGGCTTTCGTATGGTCACCTCGTGGGGACCGATCGCCTGGTGGCCGGAACCATCCTGATGCAGATGTGCGCCGTCGCACTCGTTCATCTCGTTCCCGACGTGCCCACGCTGGTACAGTATGGCGTCGACCTGGTCTTTCCGTTAATGACCCTGGGCGCATTCGCACTGACCGGCACCGCACGTTATATTTCCGAAGCGATGGCCGAACACGGCGTGATGCGGGATGTCCGACGTGCCGGATTCATCGCGCTCAAGAAGGCACTTCGTGACGGTGAACAGACCGTCAATTTCGAGCATCTCGCCGGCAACGTGTGGTTCGAGCTCAAGTCGGCGTGGCGCGGTTTCTCGCGCAAAGACGCATACGCTGAGTTGAAGAGTATCGCCATCGAGCTCGATCTCGAGCCGACTGCGGTCGACGGCGAGTTTGACATCACACCGCTCCGCGCACGTCTCGAAGGTCTCGAAGACCAGCGTAAAAAGCCCGTCGTACTCGGCCTCGAAGTCGAGGGGGCAGATGAGGTCATCTTCGACACCCAGGTCGACCACGCTCGCGTCTACGCGCTCGGATAGAGCTGAGTCTCAATCGCACGACCATCGAACACGGGTGTGAAACGCCCCAGACATCGCATCCGCTTTGCGGTACCATCGGGGACGTGAAGAGTCGCTGCCACAGAAAGAAGATGGGCGTGCTCGTCGCTCTAATGGCGATTCCGTCGATCGTCGCTGCATCCGATGGGCTCGAGCGCTTTCCCATCGCTCATGGAATGATCGGCTGGGAGACACGGGAGTTCAGCGACGAGACCCGGTACGAGGCCAGATCCGGCCAGGTTGACGCAGAATGCTCAGATGCGGCGAGCGCCCTGATCTTCGAGCGCGAGATCGACCTGCGAAAAACGCCCGTGCTTCGGTGGTCTTGGAAGGTCGATAATGTGTACAAAGACCTTCATGAAAAGACGAGATCGGGCGATGACTACCCCGCGCGAATCTACGTGATCAAAGAGCGG
>CAYFTY010000577.1:0-3700 GCA_964346045.1 uncultured Bradymonadales bacterium
GTGTGTCGAGAGCCGAGAATGCGGCATCGCGCACCTGTCCATCTTCGTCGTGGAGCATGGCTCGCACGCGTCGAATTCCGCGAGGATCGCCCAGCGCGCGAAGCGAGTGAGCGACGACCAGACGCGAGTTCGCAGCGGTCTCTCGGCTGAGCTGCAAGAGGGTCCCGAAGGCTCGCTCGTCGCCGAGGATGGCGAGCGCGCGAGCCCCACCAAGGCTTACGTCGATCGAGCGACTTCCCATTGCTTCGAGGAGCGGTCGAAAGTCAGCCTCGTCGAGTTTTCCAGCGTCGTATTGCGGCGCAGCCGGGACTTCTTTTCGGCGTTCGGTCTCGTCTTTGCCGTACTCCTCGAGCTCGAAAACCTGCCGATTGAATGCGTCGTCGGCCGCGCGCAGAGCACGCACCAGATTGGGGCTGCGATGTGCGGCGACGACGAAAGCGAGGCGACGCGCCTGAGCATCGTCGTCATCCCAGAGTCGGCGAAGGCGCGCGTCGACGCGGGGGCTTCCGACGAGGTTGCGTGCCTGCAGTCGGATGATCGCGCCGCGCCTCAGGTCGGCATGCGTCGAACGAAGTCCGAGTAGCGTACCCTCGGCTCGTTCACCGTGGTGTTTTTCGAGGGCGCTGAGCGCTGCGTGTCGAACGCGCTGCTGATCATGATCGAGAAGCCTGACGAGTTGATCGGCAGCCGCTTCGTCTCTCGCTGCCTCGTCGAGGGCAAGGGCCACTGCGCGCAGGCCAAGGTCTTCATGACCCGAGTCGGCGCCAAGCCGGATCACCTCGAGCGCCTGTGATTCGTCGCGGGCGAGTAAGCCGTCAAAGGCCGCTACACGCACATCCGACGCGGCGTGGTGTAAGAACCCTTCGAGTAATTCGACCGCTTTTCGGTGGTCGACGCCGGCCAGTAATTCGACGCCGCGGACCTGCAATTTATGGTCGCTTTCTTGTCCGTGCAGATGCTGCGAGAGCACATCGAGTGCCCGCTCGTCGGCAAATCCTGCGAGGTCTTCGAGCGCTCTCTGACGATCGCTCGGTGTCGCCGATTCCAGTGCGTGCTGCGCTCGATCGTAGGCATCCGAGATGGCGATGACGCGCGCTTCGAGCTTTCCTGTCTCATCGAACGAAAAGACGCGGATATCGTGTTGGCCAACCGCTGCCATATGAGCGGTCTCATCGAAATCGACCGCGGTCAGAAAATAGGTCTGTACGACGCCATCGTCGTAGGTTGCCGCTCGTTGACTTCCCGAGCGCGAACGACGCCAGGCCTTGATCGTGCTGTCGAGTCCGGCCGTGTAGAAGCGAGGCGTTTTTCCGTCGGCCGTCTCGAAATCAGGGCCCATCTGAATCGCCTGCACAGCCTGCTCGTGCATATGGCTGCCGCCGCGATCATCGCTGTCGAACGAGCCGCGCACGTACGATACGAGCAGTCGACAATCAGAGGCCGTCGAATAGACCCGCAATTCGTCGGGCGGAAACGCAAGTGCCGTCACCTCGCCGTCGTGCAATCGGTCACGCGATGTTTCGGTAAATCCGCCGTCGTCATGGAAGACGACCAGATGACCTCGTGCGGTGCCGACGACCACCCACGTACCCGAGGGGTCGCTGGCGATACTTCGCGCTCTGGCTCCGAGTTCAAATGTCTCGACTGCCCCGTCAAACGTGATGAAATGTACGTTCGCGCCTGCTGCAGCCGCGACGCCGTTCGAGATTTTTGCGAGCGCAACCACTCGATCTTCGAGTGTTGCGAAAGTCTTCGGGACGTCGCCATGTGGCCCTTTTCGCAGGGTTTTGTCGTCGGCAGCGATCACGATTCCGTCTTCGTCGACGAGCTGCGCGCTCACGCCACAATCGAGCTCGGTCTCACGCAGCGATTCGCTCTCGAGATCGTATTCGTAGATCGCCGTCGGCTGGCCTTCGGGGTGCTCGGTCGTAAAGACGAGCTTCGATCCGATGGCGCCGAGGCCGCGGATTTCGCCGCGATAGGTCAATCTGTCTAAACGCCTTGTTTCACTCATCGTCGTTCTCCCAGCGCTCTTCGATGCGCGCCAATGCGACGAGGCAGGCGCCTCGCTCACTCTTTCCGAGCGTGTGTACGAATTCTTCGAGTAGGGGGGTGACCAGCGTGGCAAAGTACTGATCTTCGAGCGCGAGGTCGCGCATCACTTCGAGCAGGTAGAGCTTGGCGCGCCGTGCCGGAATCGGCGGCGGATCGTTTTCGCCGCGCTCTTCGCCTCGCGGTGGTCGGGCCGGCGGCAGCCCGAAGAGGACGCGCCGCAAAAATGCGCGCAATTCGTTGGCCTCGGCGGGCATCTCGTCGGGGGTCTCCGGGAGCCCCGGACCCCGCTCGAAACGCACGTCTTCGCGGCTCGTATATCTGGCATCGAGCTCGGCGGGCTGCCACGACGCGGTGACGGCGCGATCGCGATAGAGCGCCCAGATCATCTTGATCACAAAACCGCGAATGCGTCGGTCGGGATTGTCGCTGAGCGCAAAAAGCCTTTCGGGATCTCGAAATCGCGCATAGCGCTCGATGAGCTTCATGCCGATCGATCGCGTACCGCGGTCGAGCGACTCGCAAAATGCGTAGACGCCGTCGAGGTTCATCGAATCGGGCGCGATACGCAGCCGACGGTTCTCTTTGGTGTCTTCGGCGAGCAAAGCGTCGGTGAAGAGCTGCTGGATGTCGCTTCGGCGCGTCTCGCAGAGTTCGATGATCTCGTCGAGCGAGGGCGACCAACGCGCCATCTCGCAGCGCGCGATCTCGAGCGCGAATCGACGAATGCCGATGCGGTTGTCGACGAGCAGCGGTCGAAATCGCTCGAAGGTCAAAAACGACTCGGGCAGCCGGCGCTCTTCGGGCACCGACTCACCGGTGAGCCTCTTGCCGATCAAATCATGGTGGCGACGCAGATACTGGCGCGCAAAACTCGCCAGCGGATCGTCTGCAGCGCCTTCGGTAATGCCCATGCCGAAGACTCGCTCGCTGCCGGCCAGTGCGCCTCCCGAAGACTCGAAGTCGGCGGGGGCGAAGGCGCGAAATACGTAGTTCGAAGACCACTCGCGCGCCTCTTCATCGCTGTGTCCGATGACGTCCAGCCACCAATCGAGCCCGACTTCGGATGCTTCGAAAATTCGGTCGTCGGTGAGCACGCGCCGCGCAACATTCGCGATGTACGACGCGAAGGTGAGCGAGCTCGTCCACGCCTTGTCTTCGGCCATGAGCTCGCGCACCCAATCGGACTGATTCCAGCTCGGCTCGAATGCAAGCGAGCGCCAGTAGTCGACCCCGAGCGACGAGGCGTCGAAGCGGTCTTCGCGAAGCCACGTTTCGATCTCGTACGTCGTGTGCGGGTGGACCAATAGCCGCCTGAAAATTTCGACGTCGAGTGTGTCGAGTTCAAAGCGCCCCAGACTTTCGAGCGCGAAATTGCATGTCTCGTCGCTCGCGCCTTCGGCTTCGATGACGTCGACATAATAATGCGCGTCGACCGATTCAACGTCGTGTACGCCCGGGAACGCCTCGATCGCAAAGCGATAGACCTGCCAGTTGGTGGCGACCAGCCGCTCGTAAAACCAGTCGAGCGTGAGTTCCGAGGCTCCGAAATGATTGTTGATCATCTCGACGGCCAGGTCGTGGGCGTGACTCGTACCGAGCAAGCGCCCCCAGCCATCGATGCCCACGTCTTTTCGCGGGTCGCGCT
>CAYFTY010000578.1:0-3699 GCA_964346045.1 uncultured Bradymonadales bacterium
ACGGCGAGCGCTTCTTCGGTATTGGCAAGGAACTCCAGATAACCCTGGAAAGACTTCAAGAGCAGCGCCTGGCGATTCGAACGCTCCTCGAAGGTGCACGACTTCTCGGCACAATCGCCGAGGTTCGGGTTGGCCTGAATGCTCGATACAACAAAGCTGGTAATGCTCGCCGACGAGCCGCCCGAAACCGCATGAAGCGGCCCGTAGTGCTCGACGATCCGAGCGAGCGACCCGAAATGGGCCGTGATCAGCTGACCGTTGCCGCGAATGGCAGCGCACATCTTCTGGCTGCCCAGCTCGTCGGATTTGCCGTTATTGATAGCGTCGGAATTGCCATCCGGGGTCGTGCCCGAATCGTCACTTCCGCAGCCTGCGAGAGCGATTGCCAGAGCCGAAATCAAAAACGCGTAGGTCCACTTCTTCATAAATGCCTTATCCTTTCCATTCATCCTACAGAGTATGTGTGAACATGTCGCAATGATCGACGAAATTCCAGAGAAAAACTCGTCAGTCGCGCTGGTAGAGCGTCACGACGGCCGCGCCTCCGAGGCCGATATTATGCTGCAGCCCCATCCTCGCGCCCTCGACCTGCCGTGGCCCGGCTTCGCCACGCAGCTGCCAGACGATCTCGGCACATTGAGCGAGACCGGTAGCCCCGAGTGGATGCCCTTTTGAAAGAAGCCCACCCGACGGATTCGTGACCACGTTTCCGCCGTACGTATTCTCGCCGTCGCGAATGAACTTTTCGGCACCACCCTCGGGCGCGAGCCCGAGCGCTTCGTAGGTGAGGACCTCATTGGTCGTGAAACAATCGTGCAGCTCGACGACATCGAGCTCATCGGGGCCGACGCCGGCCTCTTCGTAGACCTTGTCGGCGGCTTCTCGAGACATGTCGAACCCGACGACCTTCATCATGCTCTTATCTTCGAACGTCGAATGGAAATCGGTGGTCATGGCCTGTCCCACGATCTGAACCGAGGTATCGAGGCCATGCTTCGCGGCGAATTCTTCGCTGCAAAGAATGGCAGCCGCGGCTCCGCAGGTGGGCGGGCAACATTGCAGGCGCGTCAGCGGACCAAAATAGCGGGGTGAGCCGAGCACCTCGTCGACGGTGACCTGATCACGGAAGATAGCACGTTCGTTATGCTCGGCGTGGCGGCGTGCCTTCTGCGAAATCATCGCAAAGGTCTCGTCTTCGATGCCATATTTTTTCTGATACTCGATGCCCGCGCCGCCAAAGAGTCTCAATGCCATCGGCACCTTGGATGCTTCCTCGAAGGTCTCGTCGGCGAGGTCGAGAAATTTCCCGAGAGGGCTCGGACGGTCGTCGAAGACGGCCCCGAGTGCTCCCTTGGCCATCTGCTCGAACCCCAGGGCGAGCACACAATCCACCATGCCCGACTGCACCGCCTGGCGAGCCAGATAGAGCGCAGAAGACCCACTCGAGCAGTTGTTGTTGACGTTGAGGATCGGGATTCCGGTCATGCCCACTTCATAAAGGGCACGCTGTCCACTGGTGCTATCCCCGTACACGAACGCAGTGTAGGCCTGCTGGATCTCGTCGTAATCGAGACCGGAGTCTTCGAGGGCATCGCGAACGGCCGTCGCTCCCATCACATTATAAGGTTCTTCGGTTCCTGGCTTGACGAATGGCGTCATTCCAACGCCGACTACATGAACATTTTTCATCTGGTCTTCTCACGGCAAAAGTCAGGACGAAAGGATACGAACCCCCGCCCTATCACGCCAGCCCGAATCCATTTGCGCCCTGGGCCTTGTGCGTTACATCTTAGAGAGGACTCCGCACGAGGCATCTGAATGCTTGCAAAGGTTGGTCTGCTACTCCTCGGGCTCGCTTTGACCTCGAGCACCCTGATCCTGGTTGACGTCTGGTCCGCACTCGGTCGGGCGCCCTCTGGCGAAAGTAAAGCGGCGTTCGTGGAGTCCGAGGCCTGGACTGGAGAAAACTTCGCGAACGAGTTCCCCGAGCAAGAACCCAATTTTGTCGATCTCGCTCGTGCCTACTGGGAGAACGACGCTCAAACCACGCCAGCCGAGCCTGGTGAACTCCCGGTGCGTTTGCGCGAAGGCCATGAATTCGACGAGGCCGCAGACCTGCGCATCACCTGGCTCGGACATTCGACGATGCTCCTCGACGTGGACGGCCGGCGCTTTTTGACCGACCCAATGTTCAGCGAACGGTCGTCTCCATCGAGCTTTTTCGGACCCAAACGCTTTCATCCACCTCCCCTGGCGCTCGAAGATTTGCCTCCCATCGATGCTGTGCTCATCTCGCACGACCATTACGATCATCTCGACGAGGAGAGCGTGCGAAGTCTATCTGAGCGAGGCGTCGAGTTCGTGGTCCCGCTGGGTATCGCGAGCCATCTCGAATATTGGGACGTCCCCGGCGAAGCCATACACGAGCTGGACTGGTGGCAGTCGATGAGCGTCGGTGATGTCGAGCTGGTCTGTACGCCGTCGCGCCATTTTTCGGGGCGTTCGGTTCACGACCGCAACGCCACCCTGTGGGCGAGCTGGGTCATCCTTGGCCCCGAGCACCGGCTCTATTTCAGCGGTGATACCGCCCTTTTCGACGGCTTCGAAGAAATCGGCGAGAAATACGGTCCTTTCGACGCGGCCATGATGGAGGTCGGTGCCTACAATCAGGCCTGGGCAGACGTTCATCTCGGTCCCGAGCAGGCTGTCGATGCACATATCGAGGTTCGGGGCGGCGTGCTCGTTCCAATCCACTGGGGTACTTTCAATCTCGCGCTCCATGCGTGGACCGAGCCGCCCGAGCGGTTGATCGCGGCGACCGAAAAGGCCGGCGTGACGTTGGTCGTGCCCGAGCCCGGTCAGAGCTTTGATCCGCGCGACCCGCCCGAAGTTGTGCGTTGGTGGCCTGAGAACCCATGGGAGAGCGCCGAAGAAGCGCCGGTGGTGAGCTCAGGCCTCTGAAAATCTCACTCGGGCGGCGGAACTCGCACACCAATCGCAAAGGACACCGTCTGGACGAGTGCGATATTGCGACCGGTCACGATTCGACCGTAGTCGAGGCTCGCTTCGACGGTGCGGGATATCTTGAGGATAACTCCTCCACTCACCGTCAACGAATCGCGGTCGAGTCGGACTTCACGCAGCCGCAGATTTTGGGTTCCCAGGTATTCGCTTGCAGGCAGGCTCGGATCCGTAGCGGCGACACTGATGCCGATGACATCGCCGTCCTGTATCGCATACTCACCCGACACGCCGGCGCTCAACAGTACTCGCGAGCCGAGCACCTGCCCGAGACGAAACGAACCAATGAGCTGATCGCCCGCACCTGCAAGGCGCAAGTCATAGCCGAGGTCGGCACGCAAAAAGGTATCGGTGGGCAATGCATAGCCGACCAGAAAGGCAGCTCGCAGGTCCATCTGACCATCTCCGAGCGTCACGTCGTCCTGCACGTTCTCGGGTCGCACGAGCTCGCCGGCTCGTTCAGCGAAATCTTCGGCGCTCGTGGGGCGCTCGCCGAAGGTGCCGCTGGGCCCCTTATATCCGGTCGGTAATTTGGCCTGTAGCTCGAAGCTCGAAGCGAAACGACCGCGAAAAAGCTGGTAGCGCCCGGCGAGTCGAATATCTCCGACGCCCGATACGCTGCGGTTCAGATCGAGCACATTCTCCTGGTAGTAGTCGATATTCTCCTGCCCTTCGGGC
>CAYFTY010000579.1:0-3697 GCA_964346045.1 uncultured Bradymonadales bacterium
CCGCCCACGGGCTTCGATGGGAATGTGGTGGCCTTCACGGTGAACGAGCGTCAATTCGATGGTCTCGGCTGTGTCAGAACTCAACACGGCACGAACCTTTGCCTCGACGAGGGCAACGTCGTCGGTGTGCACGATGTCGAACATATCTTTCTCGAGCATCTCTTCGGGTGTGTAGCCAACAAACTCGGTGATATTGGGTGTTACGAATCGAATCTTGAGGTCTTCGCCAAAGATCGTGATCAGGTCGAGGGAGTTCTCGACGAGCTGCCGATAACGCTCCTGGCTGCGAGCGAGTTCGTGTTCGTTTCGCGCTCGGTCGGTGACATCTTCGGCAAAGAGGGCGACGAATTCGACTTCGCCCTCGACGACGATCGGTATCCACTTCGCTTCGTAATAGCGCTTCGAGTCTCCGGGGCCATCGACTCGTTGTCGTTCGAGGACCACAGGCTTTTCAGTTGCTATGACTTTCTCGAAGCAATCGCTGGCGTATTCTTGCAGGCGTTTCGGCACGAAGGCGAGGAGGTCGTGACCGATGAATCGACGCAGCGGGGCGTAGCCTCCTTCGCTATTGGTAAAGACGAGTTTGCGGTCGGCATCGAGCAGAAGCACCACATCCAGCATACTTTCCAGCACCAGACGAAAGATTCCGTCGGGGATATCTATGCTCTCCGAGAGGTTTTCGAGGTCGGCGCTCATGGCTATTCATTCCGAGGGTTTGGCCGATTCTATCCCAGTCTTGGACAGAAGGCACGCGGCGATGGCTATTGAGCCGTGATCCAACCGCTGGTATCTTTGACATAGACAGGGGTCTGCAGCTCGATGACATACCGATTTCAATTTTTATTAATTTTCGCTTTGCTCGCGGCCTGTGCCAGCAGTAGTGCGGAAAATCCGGTCGAGCCGAGTCCCGATACCAACTACACGTTTGAAGGGGATTTGGGTGATGTCGACGCGAGCCCTGGCATGCCCGACATGGGCGGCGTCGAGCCTGATGTGGGTGTCGAAGGCGCGCTCGAAGTCCTCGAAGACCGTGGTACAGGAGCTGTACTTCTGAGGGGGCTGGTGCTGACCCCATCGGGGGCTCAACGAGGCGAGGTCTTCTTTGAAGGGCCGACGATCAAATGTGTTGCAGGCTCTTGCGCGGACCAGCCTGGAGCGGCCTCGGCCACGATCGTCGAGACGAATGGAATCATCTCGCCGGGGCTCATCGATGCCCATAATCATCTGCCTTACAACTTTCTGGCCGAGTGGGACACGGACGGTCGCTTTTTCGACAATCGATACGAATGGGCTGATGAGCCGAGTTACGAGGCTCATATCGAGCCTTACGCTGCCAATCGCTCTTCCGGAACCCATTACTGTCCGGCCGCAAAATGGGGCGAGTTCCGCTCGTTGATCAACGGAACCACCACGATTATGGGCCAGTCGTTCAATCAGAATTGCATCGACGGATGGGCCCGTAACGCCGACCACGAACATCAATTGCAGTGGGACCATATGCGGACCACGATTGCGTCGCCACGGAATATCACTACCGATGATGCCATCAATTTGATCGAGAGCTTCGACGATATGTTCGAACCGGTCACGAGATTTGCGGTGCATATGGCCGAGGGCATCCGCGGCAATAACGTCGAACTCGAGTTCGATTCGTTTGCAGGTCGTGACGAGCGGCCCAATCGACACGCGGGTCAGACGCTTCTCTACAATGAGACGGCAGTGCTCATTCACAGCCTCGCACTCACGCCCGAAGAGCTGGACGAAGTTGCTGCGACCAACTCTAAGATCGTGTGGTCCCCGTCGAGCAATTTCGCGCTCTACGGCGAGACAGCCGACATCGTGGGGATCCTCGAAAGGGGCATCACGGTTGGCATAGGCCCCGATTGGACGATCTCAGGTGCGGATAACATGCTCGAAGAAATGATCTACGCGCTCGATTATGCAGCTCAGGCAGGGATTGATTCGACCGTGACCCCGCGTCGAGTCTGGGAGATGGCAACCTCAGAGGGCGCCGAAGTGGTCGGACTCTCCGAATATCTTGGCACACTCGAGCAGGGAAAGCGGGCCGACATCACTGTCTTTGCGGCCCTCGACGATGATCCCTACCGGTCGGTTGCAGAGAATGAAGCGTCGACGGTTCGCCTCGTCTTTGTCGATGGCGAAGCGTTTTATGGGGATACAGCCGCGCGTGGTGCACTGGCGCGCAACGCGGGCTGTGAGACCGTCTCGGTCTGCGGAGTCGAGAAGTTCCTCTGCGTCAAGGATAATGACATCGACGAAGGGCGACGCTCGGTCGCCGAGGTCGAGAGGCAACTCGTCGACATCCTCGAGGGCAATGGATATCCGCCCGAAGAGCAATACGGCCGGGGTGAAGAGCTCTTGCCTCTCTGGTCATGCGAGTGAGCTTTGCCACGTAAGACTTGATCTCCGAAAATAGATACTGTACATCCATGCGCCGCGAATGCTTATGTGGCTGAAGGAGATTGAGAAATGAAAGCTGATATCCATCCAGAGTACCATCCCGTCGTTTTTGTGGACGGCGAACACGAAATCGTGACCCGCTCGACGCTCACCTCGAAAGAGACCCGAGAGATCGATGGTGTCGAGCACTTTGTCATCAAGTTGGACATCAGTGCGTTTACGCACCCCTTCTACACGGGCAAGCAGAAGCTTCTCGATACCGAAGGCCGAGTCGACCGCTTCCGAAAGCGTTACAACATCACCGACTGAGCCTTCTCGCGGGCTTCGATCACTTCTCTTCGACGAGGTGATCACAACGAAATTGACGTTCACCGTCGTCGACTCCTATAGTGTCGCGCGAGGGTGAACGATTTTTTGTTCTCCTTCGGCGTCGGAACATAAGCCGGCGCAACCAAAAAAATTATCAGAGGCGCGAAGTTACGCCTCATGCTCGGGCGGAAAACCTCCCGGGCGAGTTTACGAGTTTTCAATCAAGGAAATTCGGGCTTTTCAGGTACACGAAATTCGGTCTCAGTGCCCACGTCGCGAGTATGGTCTCCTTCGAGGTCGACTCCCGGCGCAAGCCTACCCTGATTTCGTATCTCACCGATTCAAACCGCGTCGCGACAGAGGTCTCGGCGTGCAATGACATCGGGAGCCCAGAGCATCCAGTTGAACAAAAGGTATGCCCACCAGGCATGTCGAATGGATGGATGGCCGCGCTTTCACATGCGCATTTACCCGAGAGGCCCGTGCTTCCTCATAATCCGAGGAGACACAGATGACATTTTACGAAGCAGCAATCGAAGTTCTACGCCGTTCTGGCCGTCCACTTCACTTCAAGAAAATCACGGAAGTTGCGATTCGCGACGAATTGCTCAGCCACATCGGAAAGACCCCAGAGGTGACGATGCAAGAGCGACTCGACCAGGAGACGAAGCGCGCCGAAGACAGCTGGGTCGTCAAAACTCGGCCCGGAGTCTTTCGTCTCAGAGAAGACGTGCTCGAGCGTCTCAACGAAGAGGCTGCCGAACGTGAGGAAGCCGAAGTCGAGGAAAGCGAGCCCGAGGAAGTCGAAGAAGAGGTCGAGGCCAAAGACGAGCGTTCACGCTCGAAAAGAGGGCGGGGCCGCAGCAAGTCAGACTCGAGCTCACGCAACGATCGTGAGGAAGACGACGATGAGAACGGCCGTCGCCGGCGCCGCCGGAGCCGTGGCGGTCGTGATTCGAAGAAAAAC
>CAYFTY010000580.1:0-3682 GCA_964346045.1 uncultured Bradymonadales bacterium
GCGCGCCGCCTGCACGCCGCGATCGGCCGCCAACGGCACCGCGCCCGCCGCGGCGTACTGTTCAACGATCACCGCGAACTGCACCGGAGAAGATGCTGAGTATGCAGACGAAGACGCCTGCCTGACGGCCTGTGAGTCACTCACCGACAACGGCAACGATTGCTCGGACGATTTGACCATGTGCACCGCGAGTGGCGATTCGGTTCAGTGCCGCGCCTACCACGCCAATGCGGCTGAGGGAGATGCGGCCACGCATTGTCCCCACGCTGGTGAGGTCTCCGAAAACGCCGACGGCTCGGCCGGACCGTGCACCGACTGAATTTCACCTCTTAGACATGCAGAGGCGCGCCCGGTCGGGCGCGCCTTTTTTGTGTTTCGTTGCGTCGACACTCTCGAAAACAGTCAGGGCATGCCCGGGTCGGTTTCGACCATGCCCATCTGCTCGGTGACCTCGCGAACTTCTTCGATATGCTCTTCCTCGACTTCGTGCTCTTCGTCTTCATCGGGCATATTCTCGAGCGGAGAGAAGGTGTCGAGCATGCGCTGGTGGGCCTCGATCGAGGCACGCATTTCAGCCTCGAAGCGAATTCGCCGCTCCTGCAGAGCCATCAATTCCTCGCGCATCTCAACCAGGCGATTTTCGACGCCCGCCAGAATACGCTCGGCCTTGAGTTCTGCCTCGGCGAGTTTCAACTCGGCGTCACGCTCTGCCTGATGCCGAACCTCTTCGGCCACCTGCTTGGCCATGTCGAGCGCGTCGTGGAGACTTCGCTCACGCCGGCGATATTCTTTGAGTTCGCGCGAACTTGCCTCGTACTCCGCGCGTGTGCGCTTCAACTCTTCGACGAGATGGTCCCACTCGCGAGCTACGCTCGTGAGAAACTCGGTGACCTGCTCGGGATCAAAACCCCTGAGTTTGCGGTCGAAATCTTGTTGAAGGATGTCGTCACTGCTGAATTTCATGGGCCCTCCGTGGCGTTTTGCACACGAAGGTTATCGTCGATCTGGCGATGACGTAAGTTTTTGGCCCATCTCGCGTGATCGTCTGGCGGCTGCCTCGACTGCAGCGATGAGAGCGGCCCGGAACCCGTGCTTATCGAGGGTGGTCAACGCGGCGATCGTCGTGCCGCCGGGGCTTGCGACTTGATCTTTGAGCTCGGCCGTATGCAGCGCGGACTGCGAGGCCAACTCGCCAGCTCCTCGAACCGTCTGAATGGCGAGCTCGATCGCGACCTCGCGCTTGAGCCCCATCTTGACGCCACCGTCGGCCAGCGCCTCAATCGCCTGAAAGATATAGGCCGGCCCGCTTCCGCTGATCGCGGTGAGCGCATCGAACTCACTTTCATGTCCGAGCACGACGACCGAACCTACGGCTTCAAAGAAATCGACGACGGCCGGGACGGGTGCACCGTCGAAAAATAGACCGGTGACCCCGGCACCGACGAGTGCGGGCGTGTTGGGCATCGTGCGTACCGCCGTAGCCGGTGTGACGTCGAGCGCTTCGAAACTCACGCCCGCCGCGACCGAGACGAGAATGTCGTCGGCGTCGACGTCGAGCGACGAGACGACCGCAGGCACGTCGCGTGGCTTCATCGCAAGGATCACAATCCTTTTTCGCTCGGCCTTGTATTCGGGGTCGGCCCCAAGCTGATCGGCCAATGCGAGGCGCGACGACTCGTCGGGGTCGCGAAGCTCGATGGAATCTGGATCGACGGCGCCGCGGTCCACGGCCCCTGCGACCAACGCACCACCCATCTTTCCGCAGCCCATCAGCACGACATCGAACTCAATCAACGCACTCATATCACTCCCTCGCCCCGAAAATTGCTGTTCCTATCCGCACGATGGTGGCTCCTTCTTCAATGGCAGCCTCGAAATCCGCGGTCATCCCCATCGAAAGGTGCTCGAAATCATCGACGAGCTCGGGATGCTCGCTCATCAGCCATTCGCGAGCGTCTCGAAATGTCTCGCGCAGGGTTATGAAATGCTCGCGGGTCGTCTCGATCGGCTCACCAAAGGGCGGGATCGTCATGATCCCGCGCGGCACGAGCGACGAGTAATTTTCGACCATATCTTCGAGCAAAGAGACCAGCTCATCGGGCTCGACGCCCCCCTTGGCATGGTCATTTCCGGTATTGACCTGCAGCAACACATGCACTTTTGCATCCGAGCGTCGATGCAGCTTTTTCATCACGCTCTTGCGGTCGACCGAGTGAATCAGATCCATATCATCGGCAATATATTTGGCCTTGTTGGACTGCAGGTGCCCGATGAAATGCCATCGGATATCGTCGGGCAAAAACTCGTGCTTTTCCTGCCACTCCTGCACGTAGTTCTCGCCAAAATCGCGATGCCCGTGGTCGTAGAGCGCGCGGATCATCTCGGCGCTCTTGGTCTTGCTGACGGCGACGAGTGTCACCTCATCTCGCGAGCGCCCCGCTCTCTCGCAGGCCTCCTCGATGCGCGACGTGATGGTTTCGTACTTTTGGATCAGCTCTTCGAAATCACTCATGACTGGCGTCTGCCCGGGGGTAGTATTCGATGGCGCCCAACTCCTGCAGCGCTGCCGCAAGCCGTGAGATAGGCAGCCCGACAACATTGAAATAGCACCCTTCGATACGGTCGATGAGCAGCGCGCCAATCCCCTGAATGCCGTATGCTCCCGCCTTGTCCGACGGCTCACCCGTCGCGACGTAGTGGCGAATCGTCACCTCATCGAGGGTGCGAAACCATACTTCGGTTTCGACGGTCTCCACTCGCGTTTGCCCGTCTGGTCCGCGAATCGCAAAGGAAGTCATCACTTCATGCGACCGGCCCGAAAGACTCTCCAACATCTCAAATGCGTGCTCGTCGTTCTGCGGCTTTTCGAGTATCTCGCTCTCGCGCACGACGACGGTGTCGGCGGCAATGGTCCACGAAGGAGTTTCCAGCTCCGCGGCGACCGTCGCTGCTTTCTCGGTGGCGAGGCGACGCGTATACTCACGAGGTGATTCGCCGGCATTCGGCGTCTCGGGAATATCGGCCACCCGCACGACGGGGTCCAAGCCCACACGCGTCATGAGCTCGAAACGGCGCGGTGAGCCGCTTGCCAGAATGATAGGTCGCTGTTCAAAATGTTCAGACATCGTGGTTTGGCCAGCCGGGCTACGGTGCGCACGCAACCTACGGACTGATATGCAGACCGTCAATCGAATCTGCCGCATCGGCGCATGGCACGTTGCCCTGATGGTGTGCATTGCGCTCGTTTCTGCAGCGAATGACGCAGGGGCTCAGCCGGTCGGGGCAGACCATATCATCCGCTTTGAGCAGGAGTTCGCAGAGGCCGGCAAGAAGGGCGTGCGACTCGTGATGCATCGACCTCCGGGCACCAACGGGTGGGATCTGCGGCTCATCGACCTCGGATCACAAAAGACGCTTGGCGTGACTCGATTTCCCGAGTGGACCGGCGCCTCCTACTTCGATTATCAGGCACGTACGCTCGACCTCCAGTCCGCAGACCTTCTCGTCTTCTCTGCGCTCCCATCCGCCCGGCGCAATGCTCCTCCCGCGGCGAGCCAATTTCAGGTCGCGTATGCATGGGGGTCTGCGCCTCAGGGCCAGGGCCGCATCTGGAAACAGGTTGCTAACACGACCTACTCCGAGCTCGACGGCGGCGACCGCCTCGAGATACGCGACACACCTG
>CAYFTY010000581.1:0-3681 GCA_964346045.1 uncultured Bradymonadales bacterium
CGACATTGACCACGAGAACGTGGTCATCCGGGACGGTGGCTGCAAGAGCGATATCAGGCCCTGCCGAATCTTCTCCGTTCGCGTTGTCCGGAACGCAGCTCATGTCGCCGATATTGTAGTCATTGAGGAAGAGCGAGCGATCCACGACCTGGTCGAATGGGTTGTTCACGTCGACCGTGAACGCATTTCCGCAGTTGTCACCTGCATCAGGGATGCAGATGTCGGCCTGTTCGTCACAACCATTTCGGCATGTGCGCGTTTCGAACCCGGTCTGTGTACTGTTGCAGAATTCGAGATCGTTGGCGTCAAGGCAGGTCTGCTCGCCCGCCTGACAGACGGTCGCCGTCGTTTGAAGGGTGATTGCGTAAGGTCCGCCCGAATCGATATCGAAGCCTTCGACCACGGCAAAGTAAGTACCCGCGTCGAGCACCGTCTCGAGAGACTCGTTGCCTCCGTCGCCGCTGCTGTCGGCGCAACCCTCGTCGATTTCACTCTCATTCTGTGCACACACGCTTCGAATCGAGAGGGTCAGGTCAGCGCTGCCAAGCGGGGCCACGACGAGATTCACGAGTGACTGCTCGGGCAGCGTGAACTGCCAGATGTCTTCGCTGAGGCTTCCATCCGAATCACCGCAGCTCGGAGTCAGGCTGCTGCTCGCGCCGTTTGTCGTATCGCCGGTGGCGGGTGTTCCTGCGGTGAGCGTGTTGGGGTTTTCGCACGCGGTCGCCGCGTCGCCAGAAACCACGTCGAAGCGAACGGTGTAATTCACACCGGCCGTCGAGACGTCACCGTCATCGGAAACCACACCGGTGTAGACGCCGGTGTTGATACCAGTCTGCACCATCACTTCGATGGTCGCGGTCTGAGTCGGGTTGCCCATGGCATCCTGGGTGGTCGCGGTACCGACGCTATTTCCGTCAGCGTCGAGAAGCTCGATGGCGAGGGTGCCGAGTCCGACATCGGCGTCGGCAATATTCACGCTGAAGACGAGCGTGCCTTCTCCGTCCGGATCGGCATCGCTGTCGAAGGTGTAGAGGTCGACGTCGCCACCGCAGATACGCGCGTCGAATGGAAGCCCTCCGGCCACGTCACCGTAGGCGGTTTCGTCAGGCGACATGTTATTCTGCTCGTAAGCATCGTCGACACAGGCCGTTGGGTCGGCGCAGGCACCTTCCGAGCAGACACGGTCGTCGAGACAATCGATGGCTGCGGTGCAGCCGTCGACATCGTTTTCTTCACATGCAGCCGAGAGAGCTGCGTCATCATAGGAGCAGACCTGGTTTCCGGGGCAGCCGTCAGCACCGCAGGCTTCTTCCTGCGGGGTGCAGGCGCCACCGATGCAGACCACACCGTCGATGCAGTCGGTCTCGCTCGCGCAGGTGTCAGCATTTACGCACTCGCCACTTGCCGGGTCGCAAACACCGCGGGCGCAGTCGCCGTCGGCATCGCAGAGGTTAGGTTGGCAGGTGTCATCTTCAGCGCAGTAATTCCCATCGAGACAGTTCATGTCGCTTCCGCCGCAATTCTCGGCGTCCACGCATGCGAGTTCGTCAAACGAGCAAACGCCGCGGGCGCAGTCGAGCTCGTTGCAGAAGGCTTCTTCATCCTGGCAGGCTCCACCAACGCAGCGGAATCCGTCGAGGCATGCTTCGTTCTCGGTGGCGGTGGTGCAGAACTCTTCGTTCACGCACTGTCCAGTGCCGACTTCGCAGACCCCTCGGTCACACATTACGTCAGCGCAACCGTCGGGTTGGCAGGTGCCGCCGTCACAAAAGAAGCCTTCGAGGCAGTTGGCGTTGGTCTGGCAGCTATCGGGATTGATGCAAGCGCCAGCCTGGCAGACGCCGTTGGCGCAGACGCCATCGACACAGGGAATGTCGGCTTCGCAGGTACCCGCGTTGCAGCTGTATCCCGCAAGGCAGAGATTTTCACCTACCGAGCAGTCGGCTGCATTCACGCAGACGCCGTCATCGCAGACGCCGGCTTCGCATGTCACGCCCGAACAGGGATCTGGCGTGCTGGTATCGTCGTCGCCACAGGCGACAACACCGAAGAGCAGGCTCATAGAGAGCGCTACTGCCCGGAAGGAACTCAAACTCAATAATCTCGTTCTCATGTGTATGTTCTCGTTGGGGGTTACGAGTTGGGGCACCTAACCATGCCCGTTCAGTATAAGGGCTTTCACCGTCGCAGACCCTAAAGGAAGGCCGGATCGAAAATCAACTGGGATCGAGTATTTTTCACGTTCCGGGCGATTTGCCGGTGCGAATGCTGCGAATTACGCGAAGTTTGGGTCTCTTCGTCGGCTACTGCAGCGTCCATTCGCCAAACGGCTTGCCCCAGTTGGATTTGTAGCGGGGGTGGGCCAGCGGTGTACCCGGAGGAGGTACATAGGGCTCGCCCCATTTCGCGCCGGGTGCGAGTTCTTCGCCCGTTCGAGTGACGGTCTTGACGGATTGCCCCCTGCGAGGTTTTCCGGATTCGACCACTTCGTTTTCGTCGGCACCTTCGGGTAATGGGCCGAAGGTAGACTTCGGATAGTGTTCGACCTGCTCAGGTTTGGGGCGAATCACGACCCGAGTGTCGTATCGGGGCGCGCGCTGAAAGATCTCGATATCGGGTTGATGCTCGTGCAGTCCGTAGTAGCGGCTGATCTGGTAGGTCTCTTCGACGAATTCGAAATCGGTGAGCCGCAGATCATAGAATGACTTGACCTCGTCCCGGCTGAGGGTCGTTCTCACCCGCGCCTGGTAATCATTCATCGCGACCTCTTGCACCTCGGGCGGGAAAGGCACGCCGAATGCCTCGCGAGGCTGCTCCTCGATGGCGGCATCCGGTGCTTCGTCCTCGACCACCTCTTCGGATTTCTCCGTCGGAGGTTGTGTATCCTCCTCGCACCCCGAACAGCCGAGATGCAGGGCGAAAAAGAGGCAGAGTGTCAGATATCCTGGAGTACGCATCAATTCCCAATCACCGACCAGCTGAGCGGAACCGTCATACTGCGCGGCCGTTCGAGATCGACCACGATTCGACTCACAGCATCATTGGCCCCTGCATTTGCATCTTCGAGTCCGCCGGCAGGCACACCCGATGTCTGCGCAATGAGCTGCGGCTGTGGGTCAGCACCCTCGAGACCATCTGTATCTTGCGAATTCGTGCCCAGCCCGCGCACCGTACATGCCGGCCCGGTCGTCAAGGTCAGACCTCGAATCAGGGTCGGTGTCGCGGGTCCAAACCACTTTCCGTTGGTTGCGTCGATGTTGATGTCCGGATTGGACAGGAATTGAGGATCACTGGTGTTCCACGCTCCGACCGCCTCTTTATTCACCGCCGACGGATCTTTGAAGTACTCGAGCGCCCAGATCTTGGCCGTCCCCGGCTCACACAAATCGGCATCGGGCACCTGATAAGTCGGGAAGTACGTCACCTGGTTGAAGATCAGGGGGTCACCGGTCATCTTTTCTCCCTCTGGAAACACCTCGTACCAGAGCAATTCACTGCCTCCGGCGTCGTTTTCGAGCAGCGTGATCGCCGCCTGAGCGCGTCCGGGTTGCGTCGCCTCGCCCGGCTCGCCAAGGCCGTACGCAATCACCAGGTCTTTGTCGGGCGAACGAGCAATCGCAGGTTTGAATCCTGCAGGACCCAGCGGAATAGCGGTACCCGAGCTATCGACTGCCAGCC
>CAYFTY010000582.1:0-3674 GCA_964346045.1 uncultured Bradymonadales bacterium
GCTTGCGCGCTCGAATCCACGTACCGTCGTGGGCCCTCCAACGAAATAACGTTCAAAGAGGGGCACAGGCTTCCGAGGATCTGTACTTTGCACATATCCGAGCTGCGCATTCAGACGCAGCACAAACTCCCAGAAGATCGGGAAATATAGGCGAGATTCGATATCGTATTTGATGAATTCGACCTGAGATCCGGTCAAATTATCGTCTGAATATTCAATGCGTGCTGTGCTGAAATTACCCGTCGTCGGGAAGAGTCTGTTGTCGCGACTATCAAAGGAAAGCCCGAGCCGTATGCTGCTCGTCAGGCCTCCTCGGAAGAGATTGCCGACCTGCCGACTATTTCGACCCGAGCGCCCACCGGGCCTGAGTTCGACATCTTCGAGTTTGTAGGTCACAGACGTGCGCAATTCATGCCGCGCCGAGAACCAGGGCTTAAACACCTCCAGATCCGAGATCGGATACCCGAGCGTCAGATTGCCACCGCGCGAGCGGCGCGCGAAGTCTTGAAAGAGAATATCGAAATTGTAGAGTTCGATGCCCGCCGACCATCGCGAGTCCCAGAGATAAGGCTCGTTGAACGAAATGTTGAAGAGCGTCCGAATGCTCGAAACCTGGGCCTGGAAGGCCAGCGATTGCCCGCGCCCGAAGAGGTTATTCTGCGAGATCTGCGCGTTGAGAATGAAGCTCTCGAGGCTCGAGAAACCAGCACCGACCTGGAAGGTGCCTGTCGGTCGCTCGGCGACCTCGACCTGCACGTTGATTACGTCGTCGCGATCCGCTCGCTGCGTGGTGATATCGACTTTTTCAAAGAAGCCGAGTCGCTGCACACGCACCTTGGATTCTTCGATCGCCGTATTCGAAAAGAGCTGTCCTTCTTCGATTCGCAATTCTCGACGGATCACGAGGTCGCGTGTCTTCGTGTTACCCACCACCTCGATCCGACCAAAATAGACCTTGCTGCCTTTTTGGATGTCGTACGTGACATCGACGACCCGATCTTCTTCGCGAATTTTGGTCAGCGGATTGATGTTGACGTACGCATATCCCTGATCTTGATAGAGAGTGCGTATCTTCTGCAGATCTGAGCGCATCGTGCCAAAGCTGAACGTGCCATCTTCGGTCTCAGTGATGGCGGTCATCGACTGCAGCTCTTCTTTGTCGACGATGAAATCACCGGTGAGGTCGACCTTACCTACGTCGTATTGCAGGCCCTCGTCGATACGCAGAGTGATGAACATCGATGCCTTATCGCGCGAGAGCCGCACGACAGGCCGCTGCACCTTCACCTGCACATAGCCTTTATCGTAGTAATACGCGGTGATCCGCTGGACGTCTTGCTGAAACGCGGCTTCTTTGAACTCGCCAAAACTCGTCAAAAACGAGCCCCAGTCCCCGGGCCGGGTCGCCATGATATTCAGCAGCTCGTCGTCGGGAATGCTCTTATTGCCCAGGAAGGTAATCCGTTTGACCTCGACCTTGGCGAACTCGCGAATCTGAAAGACGACCGCCGCCAACTCGGGCCGGTCGGGATTGATCTTGATCTCGTAGTCTACTTCGGCCAAGAAAAATCCCTTTTCCGAGTAGAGCTCGCGGATTTTCTCGGCGTTGGCTTTGACGTCGGCGATACTGAGCACCGAGTTGGGCCTCAGATTCACGACGTCCTGGATGTCTTCGATGTCGAGCTCGTCGTTGCCTTCGTATTCGATACGGGCAATCGCTGGCTTTTCGACGACGATCATCGTCACGATGACCCGGCCGTCTTCGGTACGCGTCGCGTCGACCTTGACGTCCTCGAAGTAGCCGAGCTTGTAGACGCGACGCATATCTTCCGAAATGCGCTCGCGGTCGATTTCGGCCCCGACGGCCGTGCGCATCTGGTTGATCACAGATTCACGTTCGACCCGGCGATTGCCGTTCACGCGGATCTCATCAATGACGTCGCCGGCGCCCGCAGCATTGCCTTCAGGCACGGGATCATCGCGATTGAAATCGGTGTCGGGAATCGGATTTTCGACGTCCGCCGGCCTGAAATCATCAGGCTGACGAGGCCCCTGACCGTAGACGACCGCCCCTATCCCCAACGTCACGATCAACGCCACGAGCGCAGATGTGCGGCGCGCCAGTAGCTCCACCCGTGTTGTGGGGAAATTGAAGGTCACAAAAATCTCGGTGCAATCCATCGCGTCCGCAGTACGGACTCATCCAAACATCGAAGAAATCACTCAGGTCGCCAGATGCTCGTCCTGCGCCTGTTCTTTGGCTCGCTGGTCAGTGGGTCTCTTACTCTTGAGCTCTTCGGGTAGTCGATCGCCGATACGTTCGTCGTCGGGCTGTAGGGGAATGATCTTCCCGTCGTCGACAAGCAGTTGGATATCCATTTCGTCGGCTAATCGGGGATCGTGAGTAACGACGATGACGGTAATGCCGATCTCTCGGTTCAGCTGGCGCAAAAGCGCGTGTATCCCAGCACTGGTCGAAAGGTCAAGGTTACCCGTGGGTTCATCGGCTAGAAGCAGACGCGGCTCCATGAAGAGCGCGCGAGCAACCGCGACTCTTTGCTGCTCGCCACCCGAAAGCTCGCCAGGCTGGTGATTCAGTCGTTCAGAAAGCCCCACCATGTCCAGCAGTTGACGCGCCCTATCCTCAATATCAGCGCGCTTCTTCTTGTGGATCATCCCCGGCATCATCACGTTTTCGAGAGCCGTGAACTCAGGCAAGAGATGGTGGAACTGGAAGACGAATCCGACGCTCTCGTTGCGAAACCTGGCGAGTTCGGCCGAAGAGCGCTGGAAGATATCCTCGCCATCGAAAAGAAGTTCGCCGCCAGTGGGCTCATCAAGCGTACCCATCACCTGCAGGAGTGTCGACTTGCCCGCACCGCTCGGCCCCATGATGGAAACACGATCGCCCTGATAGAGCGTCAGATCGACCCCTGTGAGGACGTCCAGTGTGCGACCACGATGCTCGAAACTCTTCTGCAGATTCGTCATCTGCAAGAGCACATCCTTTTCAGTCATCTCGCAGTCCTTCGACGGGATTGAGTCGTGCCGCCTGAATGGAGGGGTAGATAGTAGCAAGGAAGCTGATGACCACCGCTGCGATGACGACCATCACAATCTCAACCGGGTCCACATCGACCGGAAGGGTCGAGATATAGTAGACCTCGGAATTCAGTGGGAATCCGTATTCGGTGAGGAAATAACAGATACCGAGACCGAGTACGAGGCCGATGGCTGCGCCGACGACCCCGATGACCGTGCCCTGAAAGATAAAGGTTCGCATCACCCCGGCATTCGTCGCACCGATCGCCTTGAGAATCGCGATCTCGCGCCCTTTTTCGATCACGATCATGATGAGCATCGCGACGATGCTGAAGCTCGCCACCAGAATGATGAAGGTGAGCACCACGAACATCGCAATCTTTTCGAGCTTGAGCGCGTAAAAGAGCGAGCGATTCAACTCTTGCCAGTCGAGTACCTGGATCGCCGGACCGAGCATGTCCTGAAGACGCGAGGCGACGATCGGTGCGCCTTCGACGTCCGCGGTCTTGAGTTCGATCCCGGTCACACCCTTCTGATTTACGAAGTCCTGACCGTCTTGGATCGCCGTGTAGGCATAATTCGCGTCGTACTCGTACATGCCGCTGTAGAAGACACCCACGATTTTGAAGGGC
>CAYFTY010000583.1:0-3673 GCA_964346045.1 uncultured Bradymonadales bacterium
TGCGCTCGGCTGCTCGTCAGCCGGTGACGATGGAAGCGCTTCGACCAGCGACGATTCCTCGGGTTCGATTCTCTCGGATACGATCGACGATTCGTCAGGAAGTCCTGCGGGGGAGGCGGGTAGCGCTTGCGAAAACGAAGTCTTCCCGAACCCGCTCCGCCTGCCCGATTCGACCGGCGACGTGATGGGCTCCAATGGATTGATGCTCACCAACGTTGCCACGGACCATCCCTATCTCACGCCCAATGGCGACGGACACCACGACGACACTATCTTCACTGCGCAGGCTTACGTCGATGCATCTCATGCCCTCAGTGGCCAAGCGTATCGAGTCCGGTACGCGTACGAGATTTACTCGGTCGAAACGTGTTCGCGGGTCGAGACTGACCTTTCGGGCCAAGCCGAGATCACGGTCGAACCTGTGGCCACGGAGGTCGAGGTCGAGCAAGATTTCGAATCGTTCGAAGCGGGTGAGATCATCGAGCGAGTCGAGGACATGAGCATTAGCTGTGAGGGCGTGCGCGCCAATCGTCCTTCGGCATGTGTGGCTTTCGAGACGACCGCGCGGGGCGTCGAACATGATCTGCGTACCGGTGATCTGGGGCGCGTTCTCATCTTTCCCAAGAATATCCGTGACCGAGATGGGGATGGACTCGTGGATCAGCCCGACGATACACCCCGCGGCGGAACCGCTACCTTCAGTTTCGATGAGCCGGTGTCGCTCGATGCGCTGAGCTTTCTCGACATCGACCGCAATGAGCGAGGCGGAGTGGTCCGTGTCGAGACCCTCGAAGAGATTTTGGAGTTCGAAGTGCCGGTGACCGGTAATGCGAGCCGAGGCACGCTCGAACTCGGTATCGAAGACGTGACCAGTGTCACGGTCACGCTCGCCGGATCGGGGGCCATCACGCAGATCGATTACACGCGCGTCGAGCTGGTAGAGCGGGCCGCCGAAAAGGCGGGACATGCCTTTCTGCGTCAGCTCTGGGATGCCACCGACGAAAATGGAGTGGTCGCTGACGGCGGGTATATCTACCGGGTCGTCGCAGAGCTCGTGGATGCGTCCAATCAGGTTGTCGACTCGGTCGAAACCCCCTTCCTCGGCCTGCTCGTCGATTCTCGACCTGCTACCTACGAGCAAGCCGTACCGGTCGATACGTGCGTGCGCAACGAGGACGAGTTTGACTGCCTCTGCCCGGTCGACGACCCGACGTGCACCTTTGTCGAATTCGAAGACCTCGTCGATCTCAGAGCCGATCCCGGAAGTGCCGGGCTGCAGTTCATGACGACCGCCACCGATCCCATCACGGGCCGCACCCAGGTGATTGCCGACCTGACGGCGTTCAACGGAGGCGGTCTGATCCCGGTCTCGGACGGAGTCTGGTCAAGTGCTGACGAGCTGCAGGCTTTCATCAGTGAGCTCACCGGTGTGCCCGCTGCGACCGACGGCAGGCTTTTCAACTTCGACTTCATTCAGGTCGGATATTCTACAGCCGTTGACGACGGCGAGATCGTAGCGTCTTTCAACAATGTGCTTCTCGACGTGATCACCGACGCGAATGGCTTCATCACCGTGGGCGAGACGAGTCTGAATCTATTCGAGTTCCTGAATAATCCCGTCAACGCACCGGAGCGGTGGCAGATCGACTTCTCTCGCTCGGGCGACGAGTGCACCCGCTCGGGGGCATTCAATGGCACGTCATCGGTCGAAGCGAATTTCTGTGTCTACGCAGAGGCGATCGAGCTCGATGTCGCGACCGAGCTGGGCATCTATTCGTTCCGCTCGTCGGTCTTCGACATCCAGGTCGATGAGGCTGCGACGACGCGTCGCGAACTCACATGCAACGACTTCAACTGCGGAGTCCGAACCTTTCAGACGAGCGTCGATTTCTCGCTCGAGAGCATCTATTACACCAACGATGGCACCTCGCTGAATATCGAACTCCTCGACTCGGCGGTCTTCACCGGACCCTCGGTAAGCCGGCTCACCGACCGAGATGCGAGTGGCGGCATTCTCTCGGGTGAGTGCTCGAGAGCCATCGTCGAAAGCGAGACCGTGCGTGCGCGGATGGACTCGGCAGATGGCGCCGTAGGCGATACATGCGTGATCAACGGAATCTTCGACTGACTCGGCAATTCGCGCCGAATCGGCTTCGTCGGTAGACGGGACTTCAGAAATATGTCGTACATCGGGTCGCTAGTTTGACGGATACCCCCACCCCAGCGCCGTCGTTGTCAGCAACGTCAGCGACTGCTGCGACCGTGCCCTACGCCACCGTTTCGCTCGGTGCAGCTGCGTCGTCGGTCTGCGAGGCGATGCTCGGGCCTTTCGAAGTCAACGAGATCATCGGTCGTGGAGGTATGGGTATCGTCTTCGCAGGAGTTCACGCGCGTCAGGGCACTCGAGTCGCGATCAAGGTTATTACCCGGCAGGGGGCTCAACACCCCGTGTTCAGAACGGCTCTGCAAAATGAGGTTCGCTCGGCGGCTAGCCTTCATCATCCCGGAATCGTGCGTGTTCTCGATTACGGCAAGGTCGATGACGAAGCCGAAGACCTGACCCAGGGGCAGCTCGAGGCGGGGAGCCCGTTCTTTGTCATGGAGTACGAGCCGGCCGGCACGCTGACTTCCGTGGTCGGCAAAGTAACGTGGCGGCAGACCAAGGCGATTCTACTCACGCTTCTCGACGCGTTGGCCCATGCGCACGCCTCCGATGTAATTCATCGCGACATCAAGCCCGGAAATGTTCTGCTCTCTGATTTTGAGGGTCGCGTCATCCCGAAGCTTGCCGATTTCGGGCTGGCGATCGGCAGCGAAGGCAAGTCGTTTGCCAGACGGTCGGTCGGAACTCCGCACTACATGGCGCCCGAGCAATACCAGCAGCCATGGCGCAATCACGGGCCGTGGTCCGATCTCTACTCGCTGGGCTGTGTGGCCTTCGAGCTGATCTGTGGGCGTCGCGTGGTCAAGGGAAAGACTCCTCGCGAGCTGCTTTCGGCACACGTGGAGGGTCGGCGTCGCAAATTGCGCACGGTCTTGAAGTTGCCATCAGGATTCGACGATTGGCTCACCAGGATGCTCGAGCCTGATTATGCAAATCGCTACCAGTCCGCCGCCGACGCTGCACGCGACTTGATGCGGCTCGATGACATCGACATTCCTGATATGCGGCCTCCGGATTGTACGGAGCTTGCGATCGGCGGTATTACGCCGGTTCTCGACGTGTATCGTGGCGGTGAGCGTGGGCCGAACTCCGATCAGAGCTTCGAGCGCACCTGGAGCCACATTCGACCGTCGGTCTCCGATGATGAGTTGATTCCGGAGACGTGGGAGCGTCCACGATACGAAAGCACTCCGATGAAGCTGGTCGGTGCCGGTCTCGGACTTTTTGGGCTCAGGCGTATCCCACTCGTTGGACGCAGTGACGAGCTGCACACGCTCTGGTCGGCCTTGCGCGAATCGGCGAACACCAGAGAGCCGCGGGTCGTGCTTATGCGGTCGAGTGAGGGTGCCGGCAAGACACATCTCGGACGATGGTTCACCGGGCGGGTTCGGGAATTGGGAGTCGGCCGTGTTTTTCGTGCCACGCATACACCCGAGGATGGCCTTGCCGGGGGGGTAGCCCGAATGATGGCGAGGCATTTGCGCACGTTCGGCGCCACCCGCGCCGAAG
>CAYFTY010000584.1:0-3666 GCA_964346045.1 uncultured Bradymonadales bacterium
CTTCGCCGCCGAGGGCCGTCGCGTCGATCTGGTCATGGGGCGGGTGCGCGGGCGATCACCCGGTCGCGGTCGACCTCTTCGAAGAATCTCTCTTCGCGCGAAAACTCCGATGCTCGACGCATGAGGCGGCGCGCTTCTTTGAGCTCCTGGATGCGTGCATCGATGGCTTTCATACGTCTGGCGAGCTGGTCTTCTGTATCTTCGATCTCGTCTGCGGCCGCGAGAAGCTCTTCGGGGGCCTCGGCTTCGCCCGCCAGGCTGAGTGCGGCGCTCACGTCTCCGCTGGTCGGGCCGCTGGGGAGCGGCTTCGTCCAGGTCTGTCGCTGCGCACGCAATGCGTTCAACTCCTTGACGATCTTGCGACGTTCGGCCGCCGAGGCTTTGGCGAGCGAACGCTCGAGTGCCCTCATCTCTCGGTCGACTGCGCCAACCAATGCACTGCGCCGTCCTGAAAGTGTGTTGTCGAGCGCCTGGATACGATGATTGAGCTGATCGAGCTCATCGCTGAGTGACTTACTCTGCGCGAGCATGTCTTCGAGTGCGAGCCTCGCGGTCAGGCCCGTGTCAGCGTCTTTCTTCATGCGGGTGATACGCTGCACCAGCCGGTCGTGCTTTTCTTCGAGACGCGTGATCTCTTGCATCACGGACTGCCGCTCTTTGACCGTCTCCTCGTACCGCTGCTGAGCTGCCTCAAAGGAGGCGCCTTGCATCAGTCCTTGCATACCGGGCACTGAAAAGGTCAGTGCGACCAGAATCTGCAGGAGAGTTTGTTGGAAAGGTAGCAACATCGTTTTTCGTGTCTCGGGAGCCGCCATTGGCTCGCACCCCGAAGATGTGCAAGCAGCGATCCACCGGAGCGTCGATCAGGTAGACGTGTCGCAAGTCCACAAAATTCAGGCGCCTCCCGAGGTTCGAGAGGCGCCGTACTACATGATGCTACAATGTGAGATGCCGTAGAAATCCGAGACATCCGGGCATGTTCCTCAAAAATCTGAGGCGATCACTCGGCCGCTTCGTCGTTGGCTTCCGCCTCAGGCGCAGCTTCCTTGGGCTGCGCTGCGGCTTCTTCTTCAGGCTCGGCAGCCGGCGCGGCTTCCTCAGGTTCTTCTTTCGGCTCAGCGGCCGGAGCTTCTTTCGGCTCAGCGGCCGGAGCTTCTTTCGGCTCGGCGGCTGGCTCAGCTTCTTCTTTCGGCTGCGCAGCTGGTGCTGCCTCTTGCGGCGCTTCATCTGCAGGTGCAGCTTCCTCTGCCGGAGCTTCCGCGGCTTCGTCGCCTTCAGTCGGGGCGGCATCATCATTCTCGTTCGCGCCTTCCTCGGTTTCACCGCCTTCGACGGGAGTCGGAGTCACTTCGACCGGTTCGGGTGACTCACCCTCGTCGGCTTCTGGAGCTTTCATCTCGCCCGAGCCGGTTTCGATAACCTCGTCGACCTGCGTCGAGGCTTCTCCACTGGTTTCGGTCAGATCCATGGTCGAACGCGGGGCGCTGGAGAGGTATGCCAGCAGGAGGCTCGTCGACATGAACGTCACGGCGACGCCCACGGTGACTCGACTGAGCATCGTGTCGGCACCACGACCACCGAAGATCTGCGTGGCGGCAGCAGATGCACCGCCGAAACCGGCGCCAAGACCGCCACCTTTACCCGACTGAAGCAGGATCACCGCCGTCAAGACGATGCAGGCAGCAACATGAATAACAAGGAGCAAAACTTCCATGAATCGTAACCGTCAATATTCGCGTGTGAATTCGCGTTCGCGCGGGCCATCAATACTCGCCCGGGCGCGAAAGGTCGCTTTCATACCCTACGCGCACACGAGAAGCAAGTAGGCGCGAATCATTCGCACCCTTGCCGTCTCGCGCGTGAGTGTTCGGGGCGCAGTGACGGCTAGTGGCGGATGGCGGTGGTCGAAAATTCGCTGCCATCCTCGGTCTTCTCAGCGACTTCGTCGCGACGATCATCCCGTCTGCGTTTGATCTCGTCGAGACGCGGACCATCGAGTTGATAAATATCGGCGAGGAAGTGAGTTCGCCCCAGGTCGTCGACACGTACCACGTAATACTCGATGTGAACGGGGATCGGTTCTTCGAGTCGAACCCACGTCTCGGTGTCTTTCTCGTACCAGCTCGCGATCTTCTCCTCATCCCAACGATCTTCACGATCGAGGAGATGTTGAGCGAGCGCCATCGGGTCCTCGACTCGCACGCATCCATGCGAGAAAGCTCGGATTGGCCACTTGAAATACTCCTTGTCGGGAGTGTCGTGCATGTAGACGTCGTGCTTGTTCGGGAAGAGAAATTTCACTCTGCCGAGAGCATTTTCGGGGCCGGGATTCTGACGTAGAAAGACACGCCCCGACTCTTCGGTGATGTATTCGTAACCCTTGTCGAGGAAGTAGAACGGGTCTTCCATCAATTTCGGTTCGATCTCGCTTTTTCGGATCCCATCGGGGACGTTCCAATAGGGATTGAAGACGATGTGTCGCAGGTTCGAGCTGAATCGAGGCGTTGCGTTCACGAACATATTCTTCTCGAGATCTTCATTCCACTCGCGCGCGGTCGACCCCGTAACGACTTTGAAGCGCCGGGTTCGCTCGCCGTCTTCCCAGACTTCGGCATGAAAGTCAGGAATGTTCACGTGAATGAAGAGCTCGTCGCCTCCGACGCGGCTCTCGCGATAGCGCTCCATCGTGAGTCGAATCTGATCATGGCGGCGCCACGCCGGGATATTCAACGAGCGCCTTGTCTCTTCGGTGAGCCGTCCTTCTTCCCAGAGTTGATGGGTGCGCTGGTATTCGAGAAGGGCGCTGCGCAGCGCACGAGTAAAGGTGGGGCCGTCATCGCCCTGCCAGTATCCTTCTGCGGCGAGTCGCTTTTTCAGAGTGCTGACGTGGGCATTTTCGTCACCCACACGCAATGTACCGGCTGCACCTGGGATGGTGGGCCACTCCTTCCCCTCGGCCATCTTCGAGTAGGTCTGAAAGGCGCTGGTCAATTTCTGGTATTGCGGAAAGCGAGGTCGAAGCCCGGCGACCGTCGTATGCACCTTTTGAGTGCTCTCGAAGATCGGAGCCAGAGTGGACCACGCCAGATGTCGCGTTCGCTCGCGGATGATTTTTCGTGAGGGCTCACCTTCGATCGTCAGACCCTCAGGCCAGGCGACCCCCTCGTGATTTGCCGGGTTTTTCCACCGCATCTGCGTGCCATATTCGACCAGCGCATCGCTCATCAAAATGTCGAGACGTGCTTTGGTGGCTGCGATCATCTGAATTGCGGCTTTGCGATCCGACACGACTTCGTGCAGTCGGCTCAACCCCAGATTGCCTGCGGCTGCGGCTCGCGCCAGACCATCTGGGCCTTCGGACGCCAGCGCAGGGTTTTCGGCGAGGATGGCCCGTAGGGTAGCGCGTTCGCTCTTTTCGAGCCTGAGGCCTTCGAGCGGCACCAGACTGGCGTCACCCGTTTTTCCAAGAAGGTCGCTAATTTCGGCTACGCGGAAATCTTCGGCCCAGAGTCCATGTCGCGGCTCGGCGTCCAGTAGAGCAGCGTAGAGAGACTCGCCGGCCGTGGTCAGCCCCGCGATCTCGACGTCCGGATCGGCCCAGGCCAGATGATGGTCACGGACTTCGTAGAGCGAACGTAGTAGCTCGACATGCCGCAACTTCAGGCC
>CAYFTY010000585.1:0-3664 GCA_964346045.1 uncultured Bradymonadales bacterium
ATCTATGCCGTCGAAAAAGACACCGGCGCGTGGGTGCAACTCGCCTACTACAACTCCTGGGTCTCAGGCAGCGACAAGCTACGAGAGAGCGTCAAAATCATGCCCGGAACCTACGACATCCTCTACAGTTCGGAGTGGCGCGGCGATGCGGATTCATTCGGCATGACCGAGTTCGCAAATCAGGTGCCTGATGGCATCCGATATCTGCAGCGAGACGTCGTGATCGGCGAAGGCACCGTGTTGGATATCGACACCGACCCGGCCGACATTACTGTGAACTTGACCTACGAAGGACAGCCTCCCAACACCGCCCTGCCCTCGAATGATTTCCGCATCTATGCCGTCGAAAAAGACACCGGCGCGTGGGTGCAACTCGCCTACTACAACTTCTGGGTTTCAGGCAGCGACAAACTACGAGAGAGCGTCAAAATCATGCCCGGAACCTACGACATCCTCTATAGCTCGGAGTGGCGTGGCGATGCGGATTCGTTCGGCATGACCGAGTTCGGAAACGAGGTCCCCGAAGGCATTTCGTATCTGGACCGTTGCGTGCTGTTCTGACTCAATCGACAAATCGAATCAACGATTCATCCATGTGGTCGGGCACGTCGTACCCGAGGAGCATCAATGCTGTCGGCGCGATATTGCTGAGGCGGCGTGTCTCGAGGCCGACCAGGTCGAAACGCTCTTCCCATCCCGGAGCATAGATCCAGAGGGGCACGGGATTGAGGGTATGCGCGGTATGCGGCACCGGGCGGCCCTGGTCGTCGAGCTGGATTTCACCGGTCTTTTTATCGACCTGATACATCTGGTCAGAATTGCCGTGGTCGGCGGTTATGAGCGCAACCCCGCCCAACCCATCGATGGCTTCGAGTAAACGTGCGAGCGATAAATCGGTGGCCTCGACGGCGATGATCGCCGCCTCGCGGTTGCCGGTATGCCCCACCATGTCGCCATTCGGATAATTCACACGGGCAAAACGGATTGCTTCGTCGGCTTGCAGCGCCGCCATCGTGGCATCCGTAATCTCGGCGGCCTTCATCCACGGCCTCTGATCGAAAACGACGCGATCCGATGGAATCTCGATGTAGTTCTCGAGCTCTTTCGAAAAGGGCTCAGTTCGATTCCCATTCCAGAAATAGGTGACATGGCCGTATTTCTGCGTCTCGCTCACGGCAAGCTGCTTGACTCCTGCACGAGCGAGAAGCTCGCCCATCGTCCCTTCGATTTCGGGTGGCGTCACGAGAAATCGCCCGGGAATTCCGAGGTCTCCGTCGTATTGCATCATGCCTGCAAAAAGCACGTCGGGACGCCGGATGCGATCGAATTCGTCGAAGTCATCGACATCGAAGGCTCGCGATAGTTCAATGGCGCGATCGCCTCGAAAATTGAACATCAAAACTGCATCGCCGTCTTCCACCGTACCGATCGGCTCGCCGTTGTCGACGATCACGAAGGGCGGCTGGTACTGGTCGTTCAGATCGGGATCATCTTGACGCGCTTTCTCGATAGAAGCGAGTGCGTCTTCCCACTCGGGTCCTTCGCCCAGGACATGGGTTTTCCAACCCTGCTCGACCATGTCCCAGTCGGCCTCGTAGCGGTCCATCGTGATCAGCATGCGACCGCCTCCCGAAGCGATCCGAAAGTCGACGCCACCCTCGTTGAGCTCGGCAAAAAGCTCCTCGATTTCGCGTACGTACTGGTCTGCCGACTGCCCGCCCACATCGCGGCCATCGAGGAGCGCGTGCAGACGCAGGCGCTCGACTCCGGCTTCGGCCGCATGACGCGCCATCGCTTTGACGTGGTCGATATGAGAGTGCACGTTCCCATCCGAAAGCAGCCCGATCAAATGCAAGGTGCTCCCGTTGGAAAGCACATGATCGACGAGTGCACACCAATCTCTGGACTCGCGGTTCTCGCGGTCGAAGAGCGAGCCACTGCGGATGGCATTGTCGACTCGTGTAGCACCCTGCGCATAGATCTGGCCGGCTCCGATGGCGTTATGGCCGACCTCCGAATTCCCCATATCTTTGTCGGTCGGCATCCCGACGTGAGTGCCGTGCGCAACGAGCGTCGTCTTATGCGCAACTCGATCCAACCAATCCATGGTCGGCGTACGCGCGAGCCACACCGCGTCGGTCTCATCCTGGCGCCCCAGTCCAACGCCATCCATGACAACCACGACCACGGGTCCGCACGGCACTTCACGATCATGCTTCATCAATTCGTCTTGCATCACGACCTCTTTCTCGCTGGCGAGCCTAACTAAAACCTCGAGCGCAGAGAAATCAAACCCTGACAGTAAGAATTCGACATTGAGAGTGTGCGACGGGTGATTAATTTGTTTCCCGCCATGAGAATTCTCACTTTCATCCTAATCGCCCTTGCGCTTGCATTCACCGGATGTCCCAAAAATCCCACGAATGGATCTGAAAAAGATGCACCGCGAGCGCAGACCCCAGCCCACACGAAAGAGTCAGAACGTGAGCCGCGCACAGAGGAGGAGCTGATGCGAAAAAAGATGGTCGAAACGCAGATCGAATCGCGAGGAGTCAAAGACCCGGCGGTTATCGACGCCATGAAGAAAGTCCCACGACATCTCTTCATGCCCGAAGATGTTCGCTCTCGTGCTTATATGGACTCGCCGGCCCCCATCGGACACGGTCAGACGATCTCGCAGCCCTTCATTGTCGCTTCGATGACCGAGTTACTCGGCGTCGACAAAGGCGATAAAATCCTCGAAATCGGCACCGGCAGCGGCTATCAGGCTGCCGTACTCGCCGAACTCGGAGTCGAACTCTACTCCATCGAGATCGTCTGCGAGCTCGCCGAAAGAGCCGAGAAAGCGCTGAACGAAGCCGAATACCACAACGTCACGGTGAAATGCGGCGATGGCTACAAAGGCTGGCCCGAGCATGCCCCCTTCGATGGAATCATCGTGACTGCAGCACCGCCCGAAATCCCCGACGCGCTCGTCGAGCAACTCGCCGTCGGTGGACAGATGGTCGTGCCCGTCGGGGAGACCCGACAAGAGCTCAAAGTGCTCACGAAACGCGAGGATGGCTCGATCGATCAACGCACCGAATATCCGGTGCGCTTCGTGCCGATGGTACCCGGCGAAGAAGATGCGGGACGCAACTAATTCAGGGTCCGCGGCGCGAGCACGCGACCCCGTCAGACGGCATCGCTGACCCCATCAGATCGAGTCGCCTTTACAGTAGAAGACCTGACCACATCCCCGCACTTCGCGACATTCCTGGCCAGCGACGCATGGTTCGGTATCGAAATCTTCGCCAGGATCGCACTCGAGTTCCCGGGCGGCACAGATACAGCTCAGTTCGACGCTTCCTCCACATGCCGTAATCTCGCGGCACGGAAAATCGGTATCCGCTTCGGCGCAGGTCAGAATCGTCGCGGCCTCGCCGGGGTCGCACGCATCCTGAGCGCAGGGATCGATGGTCAGGCAGTATTTCGTCACGCCGCAGAATTCCTGAGGCAGACAACCCGAGCTTCCTTCAGGGCACGCATCGATCGGAAGGCCGCCATTGAGGCATCGTGCATCCGCAAGACACGACGACTGATTGCCGCATATGATTTCTTCTTGGCAGGCCACGCGCGTCGTGCATTCCTCTCCCTCGGGACAATCGCCAAAGACCAGATACTC
>CAYFTY010000586.1:0-3656 GCA_964346045.1 uncultured Bradymonadales bacterium
AGGCCGGAAACTCCGTCGAGGCGGCACAATTACAACTACGGGACGAACGCATCCCGGTCCCTGAGCAGCTGCAGCAGTCAGGACTCTGGCCATGGCTCTCGATTGCCCTCGAAAAGGAAATCGAGAGCCGTTACGCCGATGCGTCGCAGATGCTCGAATTTCTGGATGCCGATCAGGCCACTCTCGAGGAATTCCGAAAAGCTCGGCAGAGCGACACCTCGCCAATCGACCGCATTTCGACAACGACGATGGAGCAAGAGGTCGAATTGGAGGAAGAAGCGTATCTTCAAACGCAGAGGGTGGATGGCGAGGCGGCGATCGCGGCGCTCGAGAGAGGGGATTTCCCTTCGTTCGAGGAATCCGAGTCAACTCCAATCGGGATGGTGGGTGACGTCGAAGAGTACGAAGAGTCAGCTCCCACCCAGATGGTCTCGAGCGACGAGTTACCGTGGCTATCGGCCGATGAAGTCCAACTCGAAGAAGAAAGTGAAATTGAATTGGGCGTCGACGACCTCGAACCGGTCGATGAACACGCCCCTACGGCGGCTTTTGGAAAGGTCGACTCAGGCCTCGAACCCTCGCCTTTCGACGAGCAAGAGGCCGATGTGTCGAGCGAAGCTCGCACTGAGATGTTGAGCGCCGAAGATGTTCCCATGCATTTGCCCGGATTCGAGCCGGTCGAGCAGGAGTCAGCGCCGCACGTCAGCGGTGGGGATTCATCGCCCATGGTTCCCGAGCGTCAACCGGCCAGCCCCGTTGTCGATGCGGCTTTCCCGCAGGACATGAACACGCAGGGCTCGAAACCGGCAGCGACGTTCCCTGCCGTGCGCGGCCCTTTCGAGCCATCACCCCATGCAACGCAGGACGAGCCTACTCCGAGTCCATCACCCCGCTCTTCTGGGGGTGGAACTGGGAAATGGATTGCGGCAATCATCGCGCTGACACTCATGGCGTTCGCAAGCGCTCTCGCGCTTGCGTGGTCGCTCGGTGTTTTCGCTGAGGATCGGCCGACCGAGCCGGTCGCCGTGATGCTCGAAGGGCCAGACGCCCCCGTTGCCGTAGAACCCAAAGCTGCGGCCGAGGTGGATTTCAGGCTTTATAGCGAACCGCCTGGAGCTCAGATCGATATCGAGGGTCATTCCGATATCACGCCCGCTAGATTGCGGCTCGCATCGGCTCGTCTTCCGAGCGCTGCGACGTTCGAGCTCGAAGGCTACGAGTCGACCCGTGTCGAACTCGATCTGAAATCGCCGGTCGTGCGAGTCAAACTCGAGCCGCTCGCCGAGCCCACTCGGGTCGAACCGGCGAAGCCCGAGCCTGTGCGTACGGACGAAGAAAAGGCGGATGCAAAACCGCGTCCCACCACCAAGCCCGATCCAAAGCCCAAGCCCAAACCCAAACCGAAGCCGGATCCCAAACCGAAGCCGGATCCCAAACCATCGGACGATCTGATCGAGATCTTCGACTGAGGTTGCAGAGAGGCCGGCTTTTCTCGCCCGGTTGCAAACCCGAGTAAGCATCCATATGGTGCCGCGTCCGCGGCATGCGCTGCGGGGTTTTTTCTACGAAGGAGTACGCCATGAGCGAGCCCAATGCATGGCCTTTTCATGAGGCACAGAAGCTAGTCGAGAAGATTCAACGCGAAGAAAGCGGCGAGAATCGAAAACACGACTATGTGCTCTTCGAGACCGGGTATGGTCCGAGCGGTCTTCCGCATATCGGCACCTTTGCCGAAGTTGCACGCACCACATGGGTGAGGCATGCCTTCGAAGAACTCTCGGAACATCCGACGCGACTCTTTGCCTTTTCAGACGATATGGATGGGCTGCGCTCGGTACCCGACAACGTGCCAAATAAAAAGATGCTGCGTGAGCATCTCGGAAAGCCGCTCTGCGAGATTCCGGATCCATTTGGCGAAGAAGAGAGTTTTTCGGGCTATATGAACGCCAAGCTGCGTTCGTTTCTCGATCACTTCGGATTCGATTACGAATTCAAATCGTCCAGGGATCAATACCGTGGCGGCGTTTTCAATGAAGGGCTTCTGCGGATTCTCGAAACATACGATGGCGTTCGAGAGATCATTATCCCGACCCTTGGCCAAAAAAAGGGAGATGGGGCAGACCGCACGGATTGGAGCCCGTTCATGCCGGTGTGCACTCGTTGCGGCAAGGTCTACACGACCTCAGTCGCCTCGGTGCATCCCGAAGACGGCGAGCTCACCTTTCGATGTGACAAGCCGTTCCGCGACAAGGATGGCAACGAGATCGAATCGTGCGGTCATAGCGAGAGGATTCCGGTCACGGACGGACGCGTAAAAGTTGGGTGGAAAGTCGACTGGGCGCTGCGATGGTTCGTATTCGGCGTCGACTACGAGATGTACGGCAAGGATCTCATCGAGTCGGCTGAGCTCTCGAGCAAGATCGTACGTCTGCTTGGAGGCGAGCCGCCGGTCGGATTTTTCTACGAGATGTTTCTCGATGAGAACGGTCAAAAGATCTCGAAGTCCAAAGGTAATGGCCTCGAAATCGACGAGTGGCTCGAGTACGGCCCCATCGAAAGCCTCTCGTGGTTCATCCTGCAGAACCCGAACAAGGCTCGGAAGCTGCACTTCGATGCCATCCCGAAGAGTGTCGATGACTACCTCGACGATCGGTCCAAGCTCACGAGCGCTGAGGGAGACGAACTCTACGAGAATCCCGCATGGTTCATCCATCACGATGAGCTGGCAGCCGGCGACGAGGTTCACTATGAAGCCGGCGTCTCGTATTCGATGCTCCTGAATCTGGTCAGCGTCCTGAACACCGACGACAAGGAAATCGTCTGGAATTACGTGCGACGTTACGAGCCGGATGCCGACAAGAATCCTGAGATCATGGACGATATGATCGACAGGGCGCTCGCCTATTACAGGGAGTTCGTGGCCCCGACCAAGGTCTACGAGTTGCCGTCAGAAGAGATGATGCCCGCCTTGAACGCGTTGATGGAGTTTCTCGAGAACTACGAGGGCGACGACGCGCAGGAAATCCAGTCGGCGAGCTATCGTGCCGGCAAGGATTCGGGCGTGAAGCTCGGCAAGTGGTTTGCCACGATGTACAAGCTACTTTTGGGGCAGGAGCGAGGCCCGCGTCTGGGTACGTTCATCAAGCTCTACGGAGTCGACGAGACGCTCGCTCTGATTCGCGAAAAGCTCGCCGCTGACGAGTGATTCACGCGCCGATCAGCAGCACGTCGACGAAATATTCGGCGTTGTCGATATCCTGAACGCGTTTGAGCTCATCGACGAGCCGGTCGAGTGTCTCGGTGACCCAGCGGCCGGCGAATCGCACCGAACCTGCCGGCAGATTTTCGATCATCGGGGCGATGGTGTCCGCTTCGAAAAATGAGAGAGGATCATCGCCCCATGGTTTTCCACGCAAAATGGCGGGCAGCTTGCGGATTTCTTCGAGCGCGAGGCCTCGCGCCTTCACGTGTTCGCCGAGCAGGGGGAGGAGGAGGGGAGTGGCGAAGATGCAATCGAAGGAAAGCGAGGGAGGCTCGTTGAGCGTCTCGTCTGCATAGGCGAGCTCGATGAGTCCATCGGGTTCGATGCCGGAAGCCCCGAAAAGCCACAACTGCTTGAAGGCGATGAAGGCCAATCGCAGGGCTGCATCATCGAC
>CAYFTY010000587.1:0-3651 GCA_964346045.1 uncultured Bradymonadales bacterium
AGCAGCGGGGGCTTCGGTAGATGTCTGGAGCGCTGCGGCAATCGGAGACGTCGGGCTGCTCGAGGCTTTCGACGATCTCGATCGTGCTGACGAGTTCGGTCGCACGCCGTTGCACCGAGCCATTCAGGCCCATGAACTCGAATCGGTGCGCTACCTGCTCGCGAGTGGTGCCTCGGTCGATGTCTCGAGCGATACCTTCGCGTTTGGGAGTCAGGCGTTGCATGTGGCTGCAGCCGTCGGTGCGCCGTCGGAGATTCTCGAGAGCCTCGTAGAGTCTGGGGCCGACCTGAATGCATTGCGGAACCAGGGAACTCCTCTGGATGTCGCGCTCGAAAACCACGCCGGGGAAGCGGCAGCATGGTTGCGAGAGCACGGTGCTCTCACGACCCAGCAAATGCGGCATGAACTGCTTGTTCCCTAGGCATTGCGTCTACATGCTCACGAGAGCGAGCATGCCCAACGTCACCAGGCCGGTGACCATCGGAATGCTGAAATTATCGTCGATGCGGCCGCTGAAAAGTTCGGCGAGTGCGCCTGCGAGTGATGCAGCTGCAGCGATGATGAGAGCGTCCATCCAGAGCAGCGTGCCATGCCAGATGGCCATCACCGCCATCGATGCGATCACCGAAGTTGCAAAAAACGTGAGCGTGCCCTCGAGAGAGCGGCCATGCACGATGCGGGTCTTGCCGTATTTACGGCCGATCAGGGCGGCCGCAGGATCGCCCACCCCCAACGCTGTCACCGCCAGCGCACATGCCAGGGGGGACTGCGTCAACGAAAGCAACGCCAGGGCGCTCGTATACCACGTCGCCGAATTCACACGAAAACGTTCGTGAGGGTGGGAGACCTGTGAAAATAGCGTCATCAGCAGTTCATTGACCCGGTCGCTCTTGCGACGTGAAATCTCCATGATCCAGCCCGAAGCTGCGATTCCCCAGGCCACCCATGTCAAAATATTCCAGGGGGTGAACTGCACGAAGAGCAAGGCGATGAAAGCCGAGAGGAGATGAAAGATGCTGCGCGTGTAATTGGTCGGGCGCAGGCTCGGCAAGACCACGTGCTGACCGCGCAGAGCGTCGGCGAGTGCTTCGTAGCGAGGATGCAGCGAAGTGCGAAAGTCCATCCATTTCGCACGCATGTCCGACGCATTGGGCAGCGTCTCAGCGAGTAACTCACGCACTTCGTTCCATTGAGCCCGTGCCGATTCGAGTTCGTGCTCGCGACCTTCGAGCGCGTCATCGAGCCGTTCACGGAACTCTTCGAATCGTGCATTCAAAGATTCGCGAGCGTCGTCCCGCCAGCGGGCGGGCTCGAGGGATGCTACGAGTGCGTGCAATTCGTAGCCGAGTTCTCTATCGATGGCTTCTGTCATGGGATGTACTACGAGTCGTCTCTTCAAAAATAACGAGTGCCAGCCACGCTGTCACGTGGGAGACTTCACAAACTCGTCGTCTTGAAGAATAACGAGCCTGCCTACGCTTGGTGTTGCCTATTGTAGAAGGAGTCTACGTGTCCACTGAGAATCGAGAATTCGATATCGTCGTCTTTGGCGCCACCGGCTTTGCCGGACGCCTCGTCTGTGAGTACTTCGTCGAGCACTATCTCGACCAAGAGGTCACATGGGCGATGGCCGGGCGGTCTGAGCGCAAACTCGCTGCGCTGCGAGAGGATTTGACGAAGCTGAACCCACTCGCCGAGAACGTGCCGCATATCGTGGCCGATAGCACGGACCGAGCAAGCCTCGATGCCATGGTAGCTCGTACGCGTGTCGTGTGTACGACGGTCGGCCCTTACGCGAAATACGGCAGTGAACTGGTCGCTGCGTGTGTCGAGCACGGGACGGACTATTGCGACCTTACGGGCGAAGTTCAGTGGATTCGCCGGATGCTCGATCAATACCATGAGGCGGCCGTCGAGAATCATGCACGGATCGTCCATTGCTGCGGATTCGATTCGATCCCCAGCGACCTGGGTACTTTCGCGCTTCAGGACGAGGCAATCCAAAGAACTGGCGAGCCCTGCCATGAGGTGAAATACCTTCTTTCGGTGGCGACGGGCGGATTCAGTGGAGGAACGATTGCGTCGATGGCCAACGTGATGGAAGAGGCTTCTGATCCTGCGACGAGACGAGTGCTCGGTCATCCCTACTCGCTGAATCCCGAGGGCGAACGCAGCGGACCGGACGGCAGTGATCAGATGGGCGTCGAATACGATGAGGTCGCCGGTGTGTGGACCGGGCCCTTTGTGATGGCGACTGTGAATACGCGCATCGTACGTCGAACGAACGCGCTTCTCGACTATCGGTACGGTCGAGATTTTCGCTACAGCGAAGCGACCAAAATGGGACGCGGGCCATCGGGAGCCGTCAAGGCAGGAGCGCTCGCGGCAGGCATGGGAGTCTTCGCCGGGGCTATGGGGCTCGGTCCAACTCGCAAAGCTCTGACCAAATACGTGTTGCCAGACCCCGGCGAGGGCCCGAGCCGCGACAAGATCGAGAATGGCTTTTTCAAAGTCATGCTCGACGGACGCGGCGGACCGGCCGATGGACTCAAGGTCGAAGTGGTAGGCGGGCGCGATCCCGGCTACGGAGCGACTTCGACGATGCTCGCCGAATCGGCCCTCTGTCTGGCCCTCGACTCAGACGACCTGACCTTGCCCGGTGGAATTCTGACTCCCGGCGCCGCTATGGGCGAAAAGCTCATCAAACGGCTGAATGAGACCGATGTCACCGTCCGCGTCGTGAACTGAGGACCGGTCTTCGAAGCTTGCTTGGCCCGGTCGGGTTGCGATTGATTTAGTTCGTCGCGCATCCGAGAATGAGGCGAGGCGAGTCATATGATCGGGGATTATCAGGTTGAAGAACTCGTGGGGAAGGGCGGCACGTCATTGGTCTGGCGCGCAGCGCATCCTCATTTCGACAAGCCTATCGCACTCAAAGTGCTCACGGGGAAGAACGCGGTCGACTCGAAATTTCGCGAGTATCTCGCGAATGAGTTGCGCGCGGTCGCCCGACTAAACCACGCAGGTATTGCGCGGATCGTAGACTCTGGGGTGATCGACGAGGAGTCCGCGCGCACGCACCGGCTCATGGAAGATGCGCCGTTCATCGCGATGGAATTCGTCTCGGGGCGCACCCTCGAGGACGTACTCGACGATCTCGATTGGAAAACGGTTCGTGCGGTCCTGCGCTCTCTTCTCGACTCGCTCGCCCATGCGCATGCCCTCGGCGTCATTCACCTGGACATCAAGCCGGGCAACATTCTTTTGCGTGGAGAAGGCCAGACCTTCTCACCGATCATCACTGATTTCGGCATTGCCCAGACCGATGAGCGACGCGTCGACCGAGATGAAGTCACGAGCGTGACGGGGACCCCAAATTACATGGCTCCCGAGCAGATTCAGGGGGATTGGCGCGACGTCGGCCCCTGGACCGACCTCTACGCGATCGGCTGTCTTGCCTTCCGCATGATCTCGGGGCGTGCGCCATTCGATGGACCCTCGACGTACGCAATCTTGCACGGCCACTTACTCGAATCACCCCCCAATCTGGTGCCTCGTATCGGCGTGCCCAGGGGAATCGTCCAGTGGCTCGAACGGATGTTGCGAAAGGACCCCTCCGACCGATTTCAACGAGCAGCCCATGCGGCCTGG
>CAYFTY010000588.1:0-3651 GCA_964346045.1 uncultured Bradymonadales bacterium
CAGTAGTCTTTGGGAGCGTCGGTAACGAGGTCGCTTCCTTCGTAGACGAGCTTCCAGAGCGAGTCGGGGTCGAGGGCTCCGGGCAAGACGCAGCCGCGCCCAACGATGGCGATGGGTTCGAATTTCATCACGCCTCACTCGGGATCACAAAAAGCTCGAGGCCTTCGATGCGCGCAACGACGGTATCATCGTGCATGAGCCATATATTCGAGATGGCTCGTTTGTCGGTGGTCGAGACCGGCTCGAGCACCGCCTGATAGTTTTCATAGAAGCCCTCACCCGGCCAGCTCACGCTGCCGATTTTGAGAGGCAGGGTATTGGCGCCGAGCTGGTTGCGGGCCCAGACGACGGCGAGTTGGAACGCGGCGTCGAGCGCGATGACGTCGATCTGGCGGGTTGCTTCTTGCCGACCGGGACGCCGGCGCTCCTCGTGTCGATGCTCCTCGTTTCGGTGTTCCTGCGTCGAGGTGCCACGGATGAGAGCGAAACGATCGCCATCGCTGGCTTCGACGGCACGAAATGCCGGTCCATGAAAAAGGGCCGGACTCTCGTAGAACTCGTCGTGGCTGACCAGGTATTCGACGTCTTCGAGTCGCGGCGGCTCGAGGTTGAGCGAGGCCCGCGAGACTTCGGCCGAGTAGAGAGGAATCCCATCGGTCTGAATCACGCAGCGCCCATCGCGCATCTCGGCGGCGAGCAAGAGACCGGTGTCGAACTCCTCGATGGTTGCGCCCTTGAGCACCCGGACGTCCTCGGCGCGATTTCCACATCCGAATCGCATCAACCAGTCGACGCATTGTGCGACGGGAATCACGACCTTGCCCTGGATCTCATGATCGGCGAGGTCAGGCAGGGTCGTCGATGAAACGCGGATGGTGGCGGTCGTGCGATTGGTCTCAAGGTCTAAGTCGCCTGCGCTCACGCCTCCGCCGACCACGATTTCACCGGCGTCCAGCGACTCGAGCTCGTCGGCAAAAGCCCGCCCGCCCGACTCGAGGCCAATGAGTTCGATGCCCTGTGATTCGAAATGCTTTTTGAGAGCCGGCGTGACCATGCCTCCATTCCACGGGCCCCACCCGATCGAGACGGCGGGTACACCCTGCGTACGAAGGTCGTGAGCGACTTTATTCAGGACCTCGTTGGCCATGGCATAATCAGCCTGGCCGGCGTTTCCTGTGCGCGCCGAGACCGAGCTGAAGAGAGCGACGAATTTCAAATCGTCGTCTTCGGTCGCTTCGAGCAGCGCTCGCAGTCCATCGACCTTGGTGTCGAAGACGCGCGCGAAGGCTTCGTCGTCTTTCCTGGCGATCAGGCTGTCGGCCAGTACTCCTGCCGCATGAACCAGACCGGTGATTTCGCGGTCGGCGCGGATGCGGTCAAATTCAGCGCGCAGAGCGTCGCGATCTCGAACATCGACCGAGACGTATTCGGCGCTTGATCCAGCGGCTTCGATGGCCTCGAGCGTGCCGAGAATCTCGCGGCTGGAGAGTACCGAACGCACCGTCTGCGAGATGTCTTTTGGCGTTACTTTTTCGCCGCGGCCGTTTGCCGCCTCGAGGGCAGCACGCTTGAGGTTCGCGTCGCCCTCGATGCCGTCGAAGGGGTCTTCTTCGAGTGGTTTGCTGCGGCCCAGAAGTACGTAGTGAGCCCCCGTGCGACGCGCGTGTTCGATGACGCAGCCGGCCGTGACGCCGCGAGCTCCGCCGCTGACGATAATGGTGTCGTTCTTGTTGATATTTGGTGCCGACGGGGACGTCGGCGCTCCAGTCGGCACCCCGAGAGTACTTCCTCGGCCAGCAGAGCTGGCCGCATGGCGCGCTACTGCCGACGGCGCTCCTAATGCGAGGGTACGGCGTGCACCCGATGCGTCGAGCGCAATCTCCATTTCGGCGCCAGCGTAGAGAATTTCATCGATCAGAGCCTGGCCGAGCTCGTCGGTCGAGCGGTCGGCGACTTCGAGGTCGATGGCCTTGACGAAAAGTCCGTCGAATTCGCGAGCGGCAGTCTTTGCGAGCGCTGCGATGCCGGCCGAATAGGCTCGTATACCTGCACCCGAAAATCCGAAATCGCCGCCTGTATCCTGCGCGAGCACCAGAGTGTGGGCATGACCAGATTCGAATAGGGGCGCAAATGTTCGTACCCACGAAAAGACTTGCTGGTTGATGGCCGCGGCCTCGTCGACGGTCGCGAATTCTTCGATGCCGAGCGTCACGACGACGGCATGCGGAGCGAGCTCTCCCTGCACAGGAATCGATGCGAGGTCGTTTCCAAGTACGACCGTGTGACCTTTGCTACGAAATGCTTCGGTGAGTGCGCGACCGACACCGCGTGCGTCATCGGTGATAACGATGCGCTGGTCTTCGAGGTTTGCGAGCTTTGCAAAATTCATCGCCCGCCGTGTCGTCGCCTCTAATCGAACGACCCGACGGGCTTCAGATTTTCCCGGCGGATCTCCCGTTGTGGCAGGCCCCCGTAATTCTTCGAGGTAGACCACGATCTCACCCAATGTCGTGAGCGATGCGAGGGTGGCGGTGTCGACATCGGGAAGCTCGGGCGCCGCGTCCTGAACGGCCGAGAGAATTTCGACGCGCTTGATACTGTCGATGCCCAGATCGGCCTCGAGCTCCATCGATGATTCGAGCATGTCGATGGGGTAGCCGGTTTTATCGGCGACCGCTTCGAGCATGATGGTATTGAGGTCGGATTGGGGAGGTGCCCCCTGCGTCGGCGTGGCCGACGCCGTTTCTTCGGGAGACTCCAATCCTCGCTGCGGTCGGTTTGGTGCCGCGGATGAACTCTGGCTCCGGAGTTCTTCGAGGTACTCGACGATCTCGCCGAGGGTGGTCAGCGAGGCGAGCGTCGAGGTGTCGACGTCGGGAAGCTCGGGCGCGGCGTCCTGCACGGCCGAGAGAATCTCGACGCGCTTGATGCTGTCGATCCCGAGGTCTGCTTCGAGCTCCATCGATGATTCGAGCATGTCGATGGGGTAGCCGGTTTTATCGGCGACCGCTTCGAGCATGAGCGAGTTGAGGTCATTTGCTGCCGCAGCGGTTGGCGTCTCGGCCGGTCTCGGGGCAGGCGGTGGAGTTGCAGGTGCACGCTGAGGCACGGCCGGCTCAGCCGGCATACTCCATGCCATACTTCCATGGGATCCGTTCGTGCCGTTCGAGCCATTGGGACGCGCATGTCCGTTGGCTCCATTCGAGCGAGGAGCGTGACCGTTGGCTTTCGATGCCCCCGGCAATTTGAATCCTCCCGAGGATGGCGAAGGTTCGTAGCTCGGGGCGTTCAAATGTGCCTGTGGACGCGGAGCTTCGGCAGGCGGTGGCGGCGCAAACGAATTCATCGTCGGAATCTGGCTCGCCTCACCATCGCGGGCGTCGACCAGTGTGCGCAACGAGGTCTCGGCAAAGCGCAGAAACGCATGATGATTTTCGGCGATGGCTCGCTGATACTCGGCATGCGCCCGCGCGGTCTGCTCTTGGATGGCCTGGTAGGCACGCAGCCACTCGTCGTTCTTCGAATTTGAATCGCTCATAGTTTGGACCTGCATTTGATTGCCGACGGGGACGTCGGCGCGCCTGCCGTTGCTGCGATGATTGCCGACGGGGACGTCGGCGCGCCTGCCGTTGCTGCGATGATTGCCGACGG